>JANQSY010000171.1 GCA_028279065.1 Cytophagales bacterium | reverse complement strand
CCTGCGGTCTGTCCCAATAGGGTACTATTCTCGCCAAAGAACTCTACGTATTCAGTGGCAGGTGAATTCAAGTCACCGGAATAAGAAATAGTAAGTGTTCCATCAGAATTAGCATTTGGGGGGGTGTTAGCAAAGTTCACCACCTCCGTACCACCGGTAACCTGGTTACACTGTTGTGGCATGGTTACATTATAGTCTTGACCAAAAGACAGATCAAGAGAGGCAAGCATTACTATCGTGAGATAGAAACACTTCTTGAGTAAGTTATGTATCATCTTAAGTAAGTTTTCTGATTCTAAAGAAACAAAAAATACCCCCAATTTGGGTGATACAGCATGTTGATTTGACCCTCTCCGTAATAAATTGAGTGCTTTTAAATAAAAGTTGAGAAAAAAAAAGCCCCGGAGATCGCTCCCCGGGGCTTCGGTTAAGTTTGAATGATTGATTAGTCGATCGCGATCCTTTCAACAAGGATCTGATCGTCGATATTCATTTTTATCAAATATGAACCTGAAGAAAGAGATTGAAGATCTAGAACCGAAGAACCGATTATGGTCTCCTTAGAACTTAGAACTTCTCTTCCTAGCATGTCAACAATCTGATAACCGTTGATCACCTTGCCTTCAACTTCCAGATTCATCTGGCCGGAAGTCGGGTTAGGATAGAGGTTAACATATTGAGACAAGCTCTGATTCAATCCATTTACCACGATAACATCACAGAATACACTGTCGCAACCTCCGATATCTGCAGTCAAGCAAACATTGTAGGTTCCACCGGATGCATAGGTATGTGTTGGATTTGCAGTGCTTCCGAAGTTGCCGTCACCAAAATCCCAGCTAAAGTTATCAGGGGTAGGGGAGATGGTTTGCGTAAAAGGAACGGAAAGTCCGGAAGGTGTACCAACTGTGAAGCTTACTCCAGGAGCGACATTTACTTCAACATCGACAGTGGTTGCTAGGCTGGCACATCCTGCCGCGGTGTAGTACAATGAACCATTCCAGCTTCTTGGGTTATTCGTCCCGGAGAAAAATCCGCAAAGCCCGGTTCCTGTTTGGATCTCAACATCAGCATTCGTAAATGTGAATGCACCATTGGTATAATCCACGTCAGCGTTGAGGTATATACCAAATGACTGACCAGGACCAACTGGGAATGGAATACTAAGGGGTATGTATGTTGGCACCAAAGCTCCGGCAGATGTAACTGTCACCGTATCAAGGTATGTCCAGGCCGCCTGATTGGTTTCGTTCCCAACATAGGACCCAGGAATAAACCAGATTCCAACATCTACAGATGTTCCTGCCGAAGCACCCAGAGCCAATGAAAAGGAATCAATTGCAACTCCTTGAACTCCTATCACATCGAACATGCTTCCACCGCCGCATCCATTTCCTCCAGTGAATGGAACGGCATCCAATGATCCGGTTCCAATGGCCTGGCCGAATATATCGTACTCTTCAGAGCTTGATACGGATACAACAAATGTATCTCCCACATGAACGATTGCCCCGGAGGTATCAGTCCAAACTACTGAACCAAGGGTGGTAGAACCGATCAGAGTAACTGTACCGGAATCACAAAGCGCCGTATCACCCTGAATTACAGTGTGTACTGGAGTTTCAAAGTTCTCAAAAGAGAATACTCCTGAAGTATCCCAGTCATTCAGAGTATCGCCGGCAAGGCTGGTATAAGCCCTGAAAGAATACTGCTGATACATTGCGATGTTCAATGGGATCTGAACCGTATCATAATCCAAGGAAGCCAGAGGTCCAGCAACCGTCACACCGGTTGTTGGTGTTCCATTAAGGTCATAATCAACATTGAAGTTACTAGCCGCAGCCGATCCGATGTTCCTTACGACAACGTCCACAGTTTGGGCTCCCAAATCGCAGCCAGAGGAAATCGTTGAGGTTCCAATCATCTGCATATCATTGGCAAAACCAATGGTGAACTGGAATCCACCCATATCTGGAGGGACAGTCCTGGTAGTTCCATTATAATCAGTTGGGACAAGAGATGTAAGATCCACTCCGGAAGCCTTGAAGATACCAGTTCTTGGGTGATAGTCGTCATTAGCAGCATCCACGAAGTAAGGATTACCCTGTACACTGTTAGCACCGTTTCCGGCATTCCTCCAGTCATTCAAGGTTGGTTGTGCACTGCCCTGGTATCCGTAACTGGTATTCGTTCCGGATGATACATAAACTCCATTGTAGTTGATGTTTTGGTTTGCACCGGTATTGTAGATCCCGTATTTGGCGGTTGTTCCTGTTCTGGAAACATACACTACATTATTCCAGATCTCACAATCAGGACCGGTATTATAAATACCTCTTGTACTTCCGGAAGTCGAATTCTGATCATCCAATACGACCGTGTTATGATACGTATGGGTGAAATTACTTCCAGTGGTGTAAATACCATACTGCGTACCGGTAGTGGTGCCGTTTGTACTACTGAAATTGTGAACAAGGTTGTTTACTATGTAGTTAGGGTTAGCAGCTGTACCATCACAGTTCGTGCAGTATACACCGTAGGATGTTGAGGTAGGAGTGGCATCCGAACCATAAGGATCGTGCACTTCATTTTCCTCTATCCAAACTCCACCAAAACAATCATAGCAAGCTACACCATAGAAGGTGGTAGTAACTGTCCTTGCCATTCTGTAAACCTCATTTCCGGATATGATTGCACCGCCATTGGCGATTCCTTCAACCCTGATCGGATAGGCATACTGATCGTATACTTCATTGTTGGTGACCTCAGCCCAGGCCGCCGGATTGTTGTCATTGTTGAAGAAAATTCCGTAGTAACCACCCTCTACAGTGCAATTATCTATGGTAGTATAATCGTGGTTATATCCATCGGAAGTTGCTGATGTCGCAGAGTTGGTGGCAACGATACCATTGAAAGCAGTACTGGATGTACTTTGTGGTACAGTAATATCGCAATTGGAAATCGTATTGTGCATTGCTGCGTTGCTGAACCTGATTCCCCATCCATAAGACGTACCGGTGGCTTCTATGGCCAAATTGTCAATAGTCACCCAATCAGCTCCATCGAACCAGACGGTATGCCTTGCACCTGAAGAAGTTGAGGCAAATGTAAGCGTGTTCCCGCCGCCATTTAGGATCACCTGGTTGTTGGTATCAGCTCCTAGGATTTCAGGAATGGTAACCTGCTCATTGTACGTACCAGCCTGAAGATTCAGGGTTACAGGTCCACAAATTCCACCGAAACCAAGGGAGTCAAAGGCTGCCTGGATGGTTGGGAATGTCCCGGTAGCACCTATAGTGTAAGTTCCTCCACCGATTCCAGGTCCAACTACAATTGGCGCAGCAGTGTCTCCGACAGGATTAGGATCAGCAACACCATTTGGAAGTGTAGTCCATGCGATGATAGTATCCGATGGCGAGGTAGTATAACTACTGGTCAATGAAACCTGGTCAGTACCGAAGCTAGGAATGTTCAATCCGGTTGCTGCGAAAGGAGTCTGAAGGACCCCATTTACAGAATAGTTAATGGTAACAGCTGTTAACGCATTTGAGCCATTGTTTTGAACAGTAACGACCAAGTTCTCAGTAGCGGCACAAGTCGTGATCGGTGCGTCAATAGACACACACGCAGCATCATTTGGAGGAACTGCTCTCCAGTTATCAACAGCGATATCACTCAACCAGTCTGTTGTAGAGTTACCAGTATGAGATATGACGATGGTATCTCCTACATAAGGGGTCAAGTCAAGTAGAAGTGTATACCACTGATCTCCTTGGTTTCCTGAAAGAGCCCAAACAGAGTCAGTTTGTCCATTTGACTTCCTGGTAACATCAAATTGCAAGGTTCCAATAGTAGCACCGAACATGTGATAATCCACTGCCATTATAGGGCTTACCGCACCAACCATATCAAAGCAGGCGCTGTTCAAGGTGGCATATCTCTGACAATTCTTTGACA
>JANQSY010000163.1 GCA_028279065.1 Cytophagales bacterium | reverse complement strand
TGGCTGCATAGCCGGGGGTGGAGTTGTTGGCTACTATGGCCGCTGTATTGGTCGATCCATTGCTCATATTCCTTGCTGTGTGGACTGATCCGCTGGTATTTGCACTCCAATCGACTCCGCTTCCACCATCCAGATCGCTTAGGCTCGCTATCAACCCATTCATCCCATCCGGGCTTACCCAGAACACAACGCCGCCTCCAAATAGCTCTCCCACATAATGGCCTCCACCTCCTCCGCTTACACTTCCTGCCGATTTGGCGTAGAGCGCATAGGGGACACTGAGAAGCTGGCTGGTACCTGAAATGCTATAGACAGTTCCTCCGTTTGGGTCCATTTCGGTTTTGATGTAATAGGGTCCATTGGCCCAGTCTATTCCTGAAAAACTCCCGGCCACCACATTTCCTGATCCGATCTCAATGCTGACCATTCCATTTGCATTGGAAGTAGGGGTCTGGGTCTCGATATACACCGCTAACCCGGTCATGGATCCCTGAAGTATGCTGATCTGCATTCCTATGTTCTGGTTTGTGACTAGGTTGTTATTGCTATTCCTCACAACGGCCTGGTAACTGATCATCTCCGGAGCCTGGGAGAAACAATTCAGACTTAGAAACAGAAAAAGGGTAATGAGTAGGTTTTTCACGGTTTGTTCGATTAAGATTATTGGGCTTTTATGATCTTAAATGTTGATTTAACTTCTTGATCATCAAATACTTGCAAAATATATATTCCTCCGGATAAGGAATTAAGCGGAATCAATGTCAGCTCCTCGAGGATCATTCCGCTTTTAAGTGGTCTTCCGTCCTGGCCTTGAAGTTCATAGGACAAAGGGGAGTTGAATTGACCCTTGGTTTTGATCCTGAGATCTCCCGGGCTTGGATTTGGGTATACAGAGATCACCAGATCCTGGTTCAGGTCATTTTTTAGTTCCGTGATGCTGATCTCAAAAGGTTGTTGCACCCCGGGGGCCGCTGATCCCGAACTGCCGGAGATCAATTTATAGGCCACCTGTCCAACCACATATGAAGTATTTCCTGAGGATCCGGAAGCTTCAGCGCTGGTACTTGAGACGCTTTCTTGAGCATGGGCGACGGGAGTATTTAGAAATAGCACCGCCAGCGATAAAAGTGATAGAATTCCTTTCATGCCTTAATAGCAAATATAATGGAGCAGAAATATTCCTTTGCAATTCATCATTTTTTGAATCCATAGTTTAAATATCGATTGCTTTCTAAGCCAACGCACTTGACAAGGACGCATGCTGATCAAAAAGGGAAAAGACTGGAGCAAAAACGGTAATCAATATTCAAATCCCAGTGTCATTCTGGTTTTTACAGTTTTTCCGAAAAAAGTTCCGGGACTCCATTTTGGGGAAGAAGGAAGTATTTGCAGCACATATTGGGCTATTTCCTGTGCTTTGAAATCAGCCTTCAAGATTTTTGGGTCTATTACTCCACCACTTTCATCAATTAGAAATGAAATATAAAATCGATACTTTTTCTTCCTGTTTTCATATTTGCTCCCCACCAAATTCGATTCAATCCAGCCATAGAATTCTGAAGGTCCACCAGGGTATTCTGGCATAGAGTCCAGATATAAATAAGCCCAGGTTGAAGCGATTTCGACATAGGTTAGGTTGTAATTCTCATGATCATCAGGATCATAGGTCTTCTTTGCCTCGGCCCTGGCACGATCGAATATATCATCCCCGTATTTTTCCTTAATCAGATCATACATTTGGTTTGAGTAACACAAAAAGGATTCACTTACCATACAGCCACCATCATAAGATATAATGCCATATTTCTCACCCAAGTATTTTTTGTAATGAGCTTCAAACTCAAAGTCTTCTGGAACTCGTAACCCATAGGATCCCGCCTTCATTATTCCCTTTGAGAAATCCTGATTTGCCCTATATTTAGCCTCTTCGCAGGATTCTTCTATCCAAACCTGGGCTAATCCGTTCCGATTTATTAGTAGGATTAGTATGAAAAATAACTGCTGTGTCAAATTCACTAGTTGAGTATTTAACGGTAGGCGCTGATTATTCTTTTGCCGATTCCCTTAATAGTATGAGTTCTTCTTGCCAATCATTTTTTGCTGAGTCCAACTGTCTTTGCACCAGAATTTCCCATTGTCTTTCAAATTCGAGCCAAGCCTGGCTGGTGTCCCTTTCTTGCCTATAAATAGAATCCTGAGCCAAAAATTCTTGCCTTTCTTGTTCTGTGGCCCTTTCCCAATCAATTTTCAGGGAATCTGGATATTCAGGGCTTGGAAGATATGGAGGAGTATAGCAGCCTATACAAACCGGGTTAATTTCACTTCTGGATGGCAAGCAGAAAGTGATGTTTAGAAAGCCATTTTCTTCCAGATCAGCATATACTATCCATCGACCTGGATCCCTTGGTAACATGCAGCAAGAATCGAAATATTTACCTTTTAAGGTTTTCTTCTCGGGTTTACCCTTAAAGATTTCGAGAACCAGAAAGCTATATTCCTCCTCACCGCTTTCTATTAGTTCTCCAAGGAAAACAAGGTCGACCCACTTAAATGCTTTCATCCTTAGACTATCCAGTGGGCGAAGGTTTTACAGTCACATGCCTGCACTTTGGCCAAACTTGAAAGCAAAAGGAAAAGGAAAAGCAGCTTTAGGAAATTGGTGAATCTTTTCCCCATTGTAGATTTTGCTTATCAATCATGCGGTCTAACTTTTCCATCGGGGTTCCTTACAAAATCAATAATTCATAATCCATAATCACGTCCCTCTATTTTTCGCAGTAATTCTTGAACCCCTCCATATAAGTCACGGTCTGCTTTTTGAACATGCCTTTGAAAAGAAATCCCATGATGCTCATGAAGCCTTTTAATTCGAAATAGCTTTCATTGACCTGCTCGGTCTCGTTTTCTGAGATCTTCCTGAACCTCATTTCCACCTCGTTATATCCCATCGAACTTTTATATCCGAACTTGACGCTATTGGGGAGATCCTGTTCCAACACGATCTCCTCGATCTTCATTTCCTTGTTCTTATGGAGAAAGGTGAAATTGGTTTTGCTTCCTACGGCTAGCGGTTCCCCCGAGATCGGCTCGATGGTTTGAAGCCCAGGCATCCATTCTTTGGCTCCTTCCGGCTCCTTGAATTTTTCAACCACTACCTCGAGCGGTTTATTGATGATATTGGAAAGGGAATATCTCATAACCTGATGGTTGTTCCTTTAAATTTCCAAAAAGAAATCCTAAAAAACCTCCTCGTTGTCCTTGAAGGACTTGAATTCGATGGGGTTTCCACTGGGATCGAATACGAACATGGTCTGCTGCTCCCCTCTCTCTCCCTTATACCTTGTTTGTGGTTTTACCAGGAAATCAATACCTGAGGATTCGAATTTCTGCCTGATGGAATCAAACTGCTCGGTACTAAGCAGGCAACCGAAATGGGGTATTGGCACTTTGATCCCATCGACCAGTCCGCAGTAGTCGGGTTCCGGAATTTCTTGGCTGATATGAGCAGAGAGCTGATGCCCGAAGAACTCGAAATCCAACCAGCTTTGGGTGGATCTACCTGGTTTACAACCTAGGGTGTCCATGTAAAATTGTCTGGTTGAATCCAGATCTTTTACCTTAAAAGCGTAGTGGAATAGATTCATCAGTACCTGATTTTCTAGGTTCATTTTATGAAAAAGAGCCCATGGCTACCGGCCACGCCAGCTGCAGCTACGATCAAACTGAGGATCAACAATACCCAATGAAGTCGATGCATTATTCGGAATGTTCTTTCCGGAGCCTTTTCAGCTCTTGTCTTGAATTTCTTATGAAGGACAAAGGGCTCAAGAATGAAAAGCATTACTGTAAATAGTACCCAAATCAGTGTCATACCGTGGATCCACCAGAACCTATAGTCCAGGTACCGCTCCCAGGCATCCAATTCATAAAGCATGTAGAAGCCTGTGGCCCCTGTCAGGAGAGTCGTGACCCTTGCCTGGATCGCGAATCTGCCCTCGATCTTTTCAAAGGTCTCGATCTTTTCCTCCTTGGAATTGAACCTCTTGATGGCTGGGATCAAAACCGTTGTGACCATGGCCACGCCTCCTATCCAAAGGATGACTCCAATTAAGTGTATGGTGCGGGCCAGGGTTAAACTATCCATTATGGGGTTTCTTGAGAACAAATATCCGGAATAAAGATCGCGTAGTCACGAGAAATTATACATAAATATTTATTTATGAAATTCATAATAAAGATAAAATAGGACTTATGAACGCCTTGACATATGTTTGCAGACAGAATTAGCTGGATATGCAAAAAGTAACTTTCGCCAAAGGAGATGGAATTGGACCTGAGATAATGGATGCCACCCTAAGGATCCTTAAGACAGCAGGGGCGAGGATCGAATGGGAAGAGATCGAGATTGGGGAGAAGGTTTACCTTTCCGGCAATACCAGCGGTATCGGGAAGGAGGCCTGGGACAGCATCAGGAAAAACAAAGTATTCCTTAAGGCGCCCATCACCACCCCTCAAGGCGGAGGATACAAGAGCCTCAATGTGACCATGAGGAAGGCTCTGGGACTTTTTGCCAATGTTCGTCCATGTAAGAGTTACCACCCCTTTGTGCAAACCAAGCATGAGGATATGGATGTGGTGATCATCAGGGAAAATGAGGAGGACCTGTATGCAGGAATCGAACACCAACAAACAGATGAGGTGGTTCAGTGCCTGAAGCTGATAACAAGACCAGGTTGCGAGAAGATAGTAAGGTATGCCTTCGAGTATGCAAGGCTTTACAATAGAAAGAAAGTAAGCTGCTTTACCAAGGACAACATAATGAAACATACCGATGGATTATTCCATCAGGTATTCAAGGAGATAGCTGCAGAATATCCCGACATCGAGTCGGATAACTGGATAATCGACATTGGAGCTGCCAGGATAGCTGATACTCCGGAACTGTTTGATGTGGTTGTGATGCCAAACTTATATGGAGACGTGGTTTCTGACATAACCGCTCAAATTTCAGGGTCTGTTGGACTTGCAGGATCTGCCAATATCGGGGAGAGTTGCGCCATGTTTGAAGCCATCCATGGCTCGGCCCCGGATATCGCGGAAAAGAATATTGCAAATCCTTCAGGCCTATTGAAAGGGGCGGTAATGATGCTAAACCATATCGGTCAGCAGGATATTGCAGAAAAGGTGGTCAACGCATGGGCTTGCACACTTGAAGATGGGATCCATACCCTTGATATCTATAGAGAGGGAAAAAGTGTCAAGAGAGTTGGTACCAGAGGATTTGCAGAAGCTGTGATCGCAAGGCTTGGCCAGGCCCCAAGGAGGATCAAGGTGGAGGAATTCAAAAAGGATGTGAAGCTCAACCTTCCTTCTTATTCCCGTAGCAAGAAGGCTAACAAGGTCCTGAAGGGGGTTGACATCTTTGTTGATTATGCAGGCGGCTCTGTTGATGAACTTGCGATGAAGCTTAAGAACCTGGAGGCCGATATCAAATTAAGTATGATCACCAACCGGGGAGTAAAGGTTTGGCCACAGGGGTTTGAAGAAACCTTTTGTACTGACCACTGGCGCTGCAGGTTCGAGGTGGAGAACGGGCATCCTGCCGAAAAAGAAAGTATTCCCGAAGCCCTGTCCAAGGCTTTGGAGGAGGGTATTGATGTCATTAAGACAGAAAACCTTTATGAATTTGACGGGGTCAGGGGATACTCCCTTGGCCAAGGTCAATAAGACTTTAATGTGTAGATGGGTAGTTTTTTTTCATAGCAAACGTTAAGCTGGACACTTAGCGAGGCCTGAGCAAATGATGGGGCGTACCCGGTCTAACGCAGCCGGGTGGCCCTTATCATTTTGCTTTTCCAGTTCACTCACTTCATAAGGTCTTTTTTCCATTCTGTTATCAACTGCTCTTCAGACTTCCCTATCAATTCCAAAATGTCCTTGACATCATTGAACTTGAGCATTTCGGATAGTTTTTCCCTTCCATACTCTGCGTCGATGTGAGCAATCATGGAGCCGGCCAGGCCATAGCGGTTCGGACCCTTCCAGAACATGGACAGTTCCTCCGGCCCACCTGTTGTTTTAACAAATTCCCTGGTATCTGCCAACCTTTGCTCATCGAGCTGCCCGGAGACGTAGGTTGCCAGGCCCTCAACAAACCAATCGATATTGTTGATATTATCGAAGGCGGGTGAAAGGTTGTGGTCGCTATGAAGGACGTGGGTCAGCTCATGGTAGATCAGCATTCTGATCTCTTGAGAGTCCTCCGGATCATGTTCACAGGCATCTGTCCTCCAAGTGCTCGGTGAAAGTAGATCAAGTTTGCTCTGGATGCCGCTTCCCACCATCCAACATTGGGATTTGAAGTCCGGAACCCCCCATTCGATCTGCCAGCTGCTGTCCAGTGCTGCCCTGGATGGAAAGACAAACACTTTTACCTCATTCTTGAATTCCTTTTTCAGGAAGTCCTCGATTAGCTTCAGCCCTCCTGGAACATCTTTTCTGATCTGTTCGATTGCAGGATCCGAATTGGCGTAATAGATCTTGTACCCCTCACCGGAAATGACCTTATGCATAGCCTGGCCTGAGGTTTTTGAGGCTATCAGGATGGAAATTATTAATAGAATTATCGATTTCATGTTTTGATTTTGTTTCTGGCAAAATCAATACATAACAGTCAGAAGATCATGGTTTTTTGGCTCCGATCATGACGGGATCAGGATTCCGTCAATCTTTTGTATTCGCTTGGGGTTTTCCCCGTTTGCTTTTTGAATGCGATGTTAAAGGATGTTGATGATTGAAAACCGGCCATTTGGGAGATCCATTCAAGGGTGTATTTTGAATTCGTCGGATCCTGCATAAGTCTTTTTACCTCCCGAACTCGGAACTCATTGATGTAATCATTGAAATTACCCTTGGTGGCGGTGTTGATGGAATGGGATACGTCTTTTGCGGGTTTTCCCATAATCCCAGCAAGGTCTGCCAATTTCAGGTTTGGTTCCTTGAACAGTTCTTTTTGGATGATCTCTTTTTCCAGTTGATCCAGCATCTGTTCCGAGGATCTTTTTTCAGCCCTTAGCTCCGTACTTCTAGACATGATCATAATTAAGGCGATTAATACCGTTGAGATCATATCGATCTGCCAGATCCAGCTTGAATAAATGACCTCTAAAACTAGTGTCAGGGCGAAAAGAATATAGGATATTAGAACCAGCCTCTCACGGCTTTGACTACCTCTGATCTGGCCAAATGAGCGGAAGGAATACCAGATCAGTCCAGTCATAAATAATACCAGTGATATCAACGTGATCTTAAGCCAAATGGGGTCTTGTTCCAGGGCAAGTGCCTTATCACCAGCATCTTTAGAATGAAATGGAATGAGCAATACCCCGGTAAGGAGAAACGGAATGATCAGGATTAACCTTGAACTCAGGACAGCATTTTTTTGATATTGCCGCCAGATCGATCTAACCAGAAAAACCGGGAGCAGTGCCTTAAAAGGAAGGCCTATAAGATTGGCATGAGGGAATTTTTGCATTAACCCAAAAATCTGGAGAAGACCTTCCAGGAAAATTAGAAATAGTATTACTCCGATCGACCAATAGTTGAAAGCCATCCCTCTTGATTTAATTCCAAGAAGGTTTTGAGCCAAATAGATGATCGTGATGATCCCGAGGGTGAGTATCAGGAAGGTAATATTCATATCCGATCAAAAAGATAGGAGCCAGGAAGCAAAAATGTAAGCCTAAGCCCTTTTCTTTCCGCTATACTTGTCGTGCAAACCTTCTCCATTCAGGATCTTACCTGCACATTTTTCAATTCTGGAAATCCTGGTTGCGGGTTGCTTGGCCTGAGAGAAGTAAATGATATATCCCCTTTGTCTTCCAGGGGTCAGAGATTCAAATGAGGATTTCAGCACAGGATCCTTATCCAGGAATTCTTCCAGTTCTTCTGGCCATGGTTCCGGATTGCTTTTGAAGTCTACCTTTTGGCCTGATCTTTCTATTCGGATGGCATCCCTTATCAGATCCCTGATCTCTTTCTCCTTCGTTTCTATTTCATTCGAGTTTCTGATCCTGATGTACCTGGCGGATTGTGAATTCTCTCCTGGTTTTTCAAGGATATTGGTAGGATCGTCAAGCAGAACCCCTTTCAGAAAGCTGATGGTGCAGCAATCCTTCAATGCGCTTAGAAGGATGATATTCCTGCCCTCTAGTGTATAGCAGGGGATTCCCCATTTCAATTCTTCTTTCAAGCCTGAATCCAGAATAATGGACCTGATGATCTCAAGTTCATCCCTCCAATCGTGGACTTTGCAATCCGGTGTTGCTCCCAGTGGGCAGCGCATGCAACCATCGAAAAGGTATTTATCAACCAGAGCGTTCATTTCTTGGGCCTTTTCTTCTGATGATCAAAGCAAAGGAATCGGAAAGAGGTAAATGCCGGCTCAGCGAACAATTATTTTGCCCTTTTTAGGTTCCAACAGACCGGAAGATATTGAATAAAAATATAGCCCGGACCCGAGGGTCTGTATGTCAATATGATTATTCCCTTCCTTGAGGTTACGTTTTTCCAGCAAGCACCCATCCCGGCTAAATATCGTTAAACTGGAACCATTCTTAGATGAGACGACAGTAAGAATGCCGTCATTTGGATTGGGAAAGGCTAGAACATCCGTTGTATTTCCATGGATGTCAGATAAAGGATTCAGATTCCCACATACCGAATCTATATAATGCTTGAAGTGGTTGAATTGACCGGTTCTTGAACCATTAGGAGCATAAATGCAACCAGGAGTGCCACCATTGAAACAGCCTGGATGATAACCTCCGGCACCATGTGTCCAGGCCGCATTGGTATCTGGTGAGAACAGTAGCTCCTTTGAAAAAGAAAACATCGAAGCAGAGAATCCATCACCTTCAATTCCATACAGATAATACTTTTGACCACAGGAGAACAAACCCGGATAATGAGCGGGGGTGTTTCCAAACCATAATTGCCAGGAAGTTCCTCTATCCGTGGAGTATATGATACCCGAAGAATAATAAGCCACAAAAAGAGCCAAGGTATCCGCTGATATCTGGTGCATTTGATTCAGGGATCGATAATTGGCAATTAATCCCAGGCTCTGGGCTGGAAGCGTTGTGGAATAAAAGCTGGTATCTTCTGTCCAACTTGTCCCCTGGTCGGTCGATCTCAGCAACTGAGAATCATGACCGATATACCTGCTTCCTATGATCACGTACCATAAGTCCGGTGCTACTATGTTGGCATCCCTAATGAACAGTCTGGGATCAGAACTATTGAAATGATATAGCAATTGAGTCCCAGTATTTGTTTTCAGGTACAAGCGGGTTCTTCCGGCTACCAGGTTTGAATCCGATGAGATGTTATATTCGGTTGAGTCGGAGACTGCGAACTCCCGGAAATATTCCTGTGAGTGAGAACTAATTGCCAAGAGCAAATGGAAAAAAAACAGAAGTAAAAAGTGCGGCCTCATAATCATTCTTTAATACACATAATCAACTTGGATGGTTGGGTCATCTTATATGCCTTCCAAAGTCTTTTGAGATGTAGATCAATTTGCGCCGTCCTTGTTAACAATCTTGAACATCCCGGGTCCTTCCTCAGGTCTCTTTTGAAAATCGAATCCCTGATAAAATTCGGTCGTTCCCTTTGCCGCCATCAGGCCAACAAAGGCATAGGTATCCGTTCTTTCATTCAACCATTTGCCGAGTTCATCCATGATCAGCTTTCCTACTCCCTGGCCCTGAAATTCTGGCATAACGATCACATCCTGTATGTAATAATAGATCCCATCCCCAATGATCCTTCCTGTGCCAACAATCTCATTCTCGTGCAAAATGCAAACCCCGAATTCGGTATTCCTCATGGCCTGCTCAACTGCCTGGTCAGTCACAGGATCCCAGCCGGTAGTAGTTCTTAGCTGCTGGTATTCGCGAACATTGGGGGGCCGATCTTCGGTTTTATACTTCATTAAAATCTGACCAATTGTTTTCCAAAATAAGGAATAGTGATTTTTATCTAATTGCCTTTTGTCAGCTTGGCAAGGCTAAAATGGTTTTCCTGTAAATTGGGAATGATGGACGCTATCTTACGACAGTGATCCATCCCTTATATGAGTTGTCCAATATGGAAAAACCCTTTATGCATTGTATGTCAATGGTATAGAAGTATATGCCCGCAGGTAGTTCGGAACCATTGCTCGAAGCGTCCCAGCTACCATTGATGTCGGTTCCTTCGAATACCAACTGACCTGGTCGGTTGTAGATCCTCAACAAGAATCTTGCAATGTCCTTCGTCCCCTTAAGTTTAAAGGTATCATTTAGTCCGTCTCCATTGGGTGTTATGGTGTTAGGTGCTTTGACATTGCAATTACATTCCTTGACTTCCACATTATAGTCGAATTCTATCTCGTCGCAGCCATTGTTTACAAGGACTGAATACTTCCCGGATTTAGATACGGTAATACTTGGTTTTAATGAACCTGTATTCCATTCATATTCAGATCCTGGAGAATTTGCATTGAGTTTCACTGAGTCATAATGGCATATTAGAGTGTCAAAGGTGGTGGTAATAATAGGTTGGGCGAATGAGCAATAATCCACCCAGATATTATCCAGTAGAATGTTTCCTGAGAACCGCATGGCTTTTCTAAATGTCGCCTCAAAATTCAAATACCTGATCTCTGTTGAATCGGGTTTAATCTTGATCGTATAGGTTTCCCAATCGGGATGGTCTATAGGCTCTGATTCCCAAATGAGCTCCTCTGTTGTGCAGGAATCTGAGCCACCATATATCCTGAGTTTGGCGGGATTATCGAACCTGTAATATTGGGTTTGAAAGAAATCCCAAGCGCCAAAATCAGGGCAAAAAGCGAGATCAATGCTTATTGTATATTCTTTTCCTGGCATCAGTTTTTCATTCAAGCGGGTCTGGATATCCTCTGTTGTGTACCGGCCGATACCTAAACTTCCACCTCGGGTAACCAAGCTGACATAGGAAATCCCGTCTGAAGGAGGAAAAGTTACCTCCCAAAAGCCTGGTTGTAGATCTGGGGTGCTATATTCCAGGCAAGTAGAACAACCCTCCCGGT
>JANQSY010000152.1 GCA_028279065.1 Cytophagales bacterium | reverse complement strand
TAGTAAGACTCGAGATCAATATCAGGAAACTCGAAATCCAAAACTGCATTGGCATATCAAAGTGCAGCCAATTTCCCTCTGCCCTCCTGACCATATAGGCACTGGTAAGCGCAGCAAAAAGCATTGAGATGGAAACGATGAACAACCAAAGAATGAACTTCCTTGGATTCATCGATAGGGGTCTTCTGGGTTGCCCTGGGGCTGTCATCGCAATATTCTGACTCATAACATATCTACCATTAATCCGATCTGAACAAGAGGAAGGTAGAAGAACGAAGCAAACATCAATCGTTTTGCAGCTACATTTTCAGAAGTTCTGAGCAACTGAAAGGCGAAAAGTATCATCCCCGCTCCGGCGAGAAGCAGGATACCTGTTCCCAACATTCCTGTCATTCCCATTTTCATTGGAACGAACGAGATAGGGATCAGGAACAAGGAGTAAAAGAACAGGTGAAATGCCGATCTCTTTCCCTTTCCGCTTGGTGAGGGAAGTAGTTGAAATCCAGCTTTCTTATAATCATCATTCATTATCCAGGCAATGGACCAGAAGTGTGGGAATTGCCATAGGAACTGGATTGAGAAAAGTATCAACCCGGGCAAGGCGATCTGGCCAGTAGCAGCTACCCATCCAATAAGTGGAGGTAATGCTCCTGGAACAGCACCAACAAGGACCGCAATCGGGGAATACCTTTTAAGAGGTGTATATGCGAAAGCATAAAGCAGCATGGATAGTAGGCTCAACAACGCAGAACCTACATTGACAAAGGCCACAAGGAAGCTCGCCCCCAATACCGCCTGCAGACTTGAAAGAATCATGGCTTGAAAGACCGTAAGCTTTCCGCTTGGGATAGGCCTTGAAGCGGTTCGGTCCATCAAAGCGTCGAGATCCCTTTCCAGGATCTGGTTGGCTGAATTTGCAGCTCCAGTGATCAGAAACCCTCCAAGAAGGAAAAAAACCAATTCAGTGGTGGAAGGGAAAACACCACCATTCCCCAAATAATACCCTACAAAGGCAGAGAACAGCACAGTCAAACTCAACTTGAATTTGATTAGCTCTCCAATGCTTCTAATAATCCTCATTTATTTGAATACCCGGTTTTAGAAACTCAGTTTATGAATCCACTACTATGGTCTGGTCAGCAGAAGATCCACCCTTTTCCTTCGCCAATTCCTCTTGCTCTTCGGGAAGATTCGATTCAGGCGTTTCAGAAAGAGGTGTAACCTGAGGGATGAAGTCCTCGGCAGCTCCAGGCTTGCTGTAGTCATAAGCCCACCTGTGCACTGCAGGTATCTCCCCTTTCCAATTACCATGACCTGGGAATCTTTCGGTAGTCCACTCCAATGTTGTTGACCGCCATGGATTCTTTGGAGCGAGTCTTCCTCTGAAAATCGAGTAGAAGAAATTGAATCCAAAGATGATCTGGCCGATGAAAGCCATAATGGCCGCAATTGAGATCAACTCGTTCAATTCCACATAACCCTGGAATGCATCGAAGTTGGTGAAAGAATAATACCTTCTTGGGAATCCACTGATCCCTAGGTAGTGCATGGGGAAGAACACAAGGTACACCCCAATAAAGGAGAGCCAGAAATGGATATAGCCAAGCCTTTCATCCAGCATCCTTCCGAATAGTTTTGGGAACCAATGATAAACCCCTGCCATCATACCACAGAATGCTGATGCACCCATTACAAGGTGGAAATGGGCCACCACGTAATAAGTATCGTGCAATTGGATGTCCAATGCCGAATTACCCAGAATGATACCCGTAACACCCCCGGAGATGAATAGGGAAACAAGCCCAATAGCGAAAAGCATTCCAGGTGTGAATACAATGTTTCCTTTCCACAGAGTGGTTATATAGTTAAAAGCTTTAACCGCTGAGGGTATGGCAATGATCAGGGTCAACAGCATGAATATTGAACCCAGGAATGGATTCATCCCGGTAACAAACATGTGGTGAGCCCAAACAATGAAAGACAGTATCGCGATAGCCAGCATAGAACCCACCATGGCTTTATAACCGAAGATCGGTTTTCTGGAATTCGTTGCAATTACCTCGGAAGCAATTCCAAGGGCAGGAAGAATGATAATGTATACCTCTGGATGCCCAAGGAACCAAAACAGGTGTTGGAAAAGCAATGGACTTCCTCCTACATGTTGAAGTGCTTCCCCACCGATATAGATATCTGATAAATAAAAACTTGTTCCAAATGATCTATCAAAGATCAATAGAAGCGCTGCGGCAAAAAGCACAGGAAATGATAATAGGGCAATGATCGCAGTGATGAAGAAAGCCCAAATCGTGAGTGGTAATCTTGAGAAGGACATTCCCCTTGTCCTCATATTGATCACCGTACTGATGTAATTGATCCCTCCTAGCAATACCGAAGCAATGAACAGGGCCATAGCAACCAACCAAAGCGTCATGCCCAGGCCTGAGCCACTCATAGCCTGAGGTAATGCACTTAAGGGTGGGTAGATCAC
>JANQSY010000147.1 GCA_028279065.1 Cytophagales bacterium | reverse complement strand
CCCTGGTTCATGCTGGAACAATTCCGGTCCAAGATTCAATCGCTGGTTTTCTTTTGTCGCAGCAACTCCCCGGATCACGGCAGTCGTGGATATCGGAGGAGTAAAAGGAAACCAACAAAGGACCCAGGTCGCCATCTGGAGGGCGGATGGAAGCACTGAGGTGGCATGTAACCGCTATTCTGGTAATGCGGATGATGTCGGGGTGGTGGCAGATACGCTGACCGTAGGGCAGACCTATTACATCTCGGTAGATGCTTTTAGTACATCATACGATGGGACCTTTTCTCTCTGTGTTAATGATGTCTTGGATTACGATTTCCTTGAAGGTGCGGTGGACCTCACTGACAGCCTTCTAAACAATAGTGGAGAATGGTGTTCTCCGGATGCCGAGTACACTACCATAGGGGGCACAGCAGACCGCAATCCTGGCTCATGTTGGAACAACACCGGCCCCAGATTTAACCGTTGGTTTTCGTTTGTCGCTAGAACCAGAAGGATCCAGGCTATAGTGGATGTGGGAGGATCAAGAGGAACCCAGCAAAGGACCCAGGTAGCCCTCTGGGAAGCTGACGGAACCACCGAATTAGCATGTAATCGTTACTCTGGCAATGCGGATGATGTAGGGGTGGTTTCAGTTGATCTGACCATTGGGAACACATATTACATTTCAGTGGATGCTTTTAGCACATCATACGATGGGACTTTTTCTCTCTGCGTCAATGATATCCTGGATTATGATTTTCTCGAAGGAGCGATCAATATCACCGATGATCTTGGAAACGGCGGAGGGCAGTGGTGCTCTGCCGATGCGGAATTCACAACCATAGGAGGGACCTCTGACAGGTCTGCCGGATCATGTTGGAACAATTCCGGGCCCAGATTCAACCGCTGGTTCATGTTTATCGCATCAAGGCCAGAATTCCAGTTTACTGTGGATGTAGGTGGAAGCAAGGGAACACAACAGAGGACCCAACTCGCCTTATGGCAGTCAGACGGAAGCACTGAGATCAGTTGCGAACGCTACGCCGGAAACGCCGATGATGTTGGAATAGTTGCTACGGGATTGACTATCGGCGATACTTTCTATGTCTCGGTAGATGCTTTCAGCACTTCATATGACGGGACCTTTTCCGTTTGCGCCAAAGACTCTCTGGATAATGATTTTTATGAGGGGGCATATCGGATCACAGACCTTAACAATTGGTGCAGCTCTGATGCCCAGTTTACCACAATCGATGGGACTGCCGACCTGAATGCGGGTAGCTGCTGGAATAATTCCGGACCAAGATTCAATAAATGGTTTGTCTTTGATGCGGTCTTTACTGATGCGACAATAACCGTTGACATTGGGGGCGGGAAAGGAACCCAACAAAGAACCCAATTGGCCCTATGGGAAGCAGATGGAACCACAGAGGTTGATTGTCAACGATATGTTGGCAACGCCGATGACGTCACCATTTCAACCAGCTCCCTGACCATTGGAAACACCTATTACATTTCAGTGGATGCATTCAGTACATCTTACGATGGAACGTTTACCCTATGTGTAAACAATGTAGACCAGATCTATTACTCACGGGCAGATGGGAATTGGAATTCCGGCTCTGCCTGGTCTCTAACGGGGCATGGTGGTGCAGCCGCAGGATCTTCGCCGGGAACCTCGGATGTCGTCCAGATCGAAGGTCATAGCATAACCGTTGGCAGTTCTCAATCCTGCGCCGAGCTGAATCTGAATGTCGCCAGTGCAAGCACAGCAATTACCGTGGATGGAGTGGATCTAGTGGTGAATGGCAAAATGACTATGTTGAATCCGGGGCACAATTTTTCAGGATCTGTCTCTCTGATCAATTCAGCTTCGATAATAATTGATGATTCTCTGGTTTTAAGAAGGAATGGTGGTAATCAAACGTTTTCTTTTACCATGGCCGACGGGACTCAGGCTAATATTGGACGAATACTATCATTTTACAGCATAGCAGGATCTACAAGTGATGTTCTGTTCACTTTGAGTGGGACCGCATTTCTGAGAACCCTGGGAGGGGTATCCTTTGGTAACACGGGAGGGCCAAAAATTCAATTAACCTTGAATAACACCTCAACACTTTCAACAGATGGCAACATCGTGTTTTCAGCAACCGGGGACGACCAATGCGAGATCGAGATGAACAACAGTTCCACCTTGTCGTTGAAAAGGGACTTTATCAGAGGAACACCGGCCTATGGAATATTGGATGCGAATGATGCCTGCACCGTGGAATATGGAGGGGATGTATTCCTTCAATCTCTCGCCCAAACTGCAGGGAGCGGTACCGGAGATGTCTTTTCCTATGTAAATGTTTCGATAAATAATTCAAGGCTCACTATCCCTCAGGTAGATATGGAAGGCAATGCTTCAATGACTGGTTTCCTGGATTTGAGAGATGGAGTGTTGAGAACAGATTATACCAGGGTTCTCACCCTTACTTCCACCGCCAGTAGTGATTCCGGTTCTTCAGATAGCTACGTTTGGGGGCCATTGAACAAACAGGGGAACTCGGATTTTGTGTTCCCATTGGGCTGGAATACTGATTGGGCACCCCTTAGGCTTGCAAATTTGACCGGGCCTGTAGGGACGGAATTTCAGGTTGATTATATCAAGACCGCGTTTAACGATTACTCTATCAAAAACCCGGACCCAAACGGAGTAATGAACAATGTAAGCCAGCAGGAGCGGTGGGCAGTGGTTTCCGTTGGAGCTGCTTCGAATGCAGATGTGACCTTATTCTGGAAGGATTCTGCCCAGGCCGGGATCGATGACGCTGCGGACCTTAGAGTAGCCCACTATGACGGAGCAGATTGGGAGAACCTGGGTCAGGACAACATTAACTTCGGGAATCAGGGAGATATTACTGTAAACAACGTTGCTAGTTTTAGCCCCTTTACCTTCGGATCCTTGACCGCACCAGTGAATCCCCTTCCGATCATTTTGGATTATTTCACAGGAATTCAGATCTCAGACCAAATAAGGCTTCAATGGAAATTACTGGAGGCCCCGGAAAAGGGTAGATTCAGAGTCTCAAAGAATATAGATGGAAATATTTTTGATCTGGGTGAGATTCTACTGAACTCCCGAGATGAAAACTCAATTTATTCTCTTGTTGATGAAGCTCCATATTCTGGTTCAAATTATTATCAATTGATTCTGATCGAAGATGACAAAGAGAAGTTTCTAAGAAACCTTAAGGTTGACTTCCGGTCGCTTGGAAATAGGGGGGTTGTTTTCCCAAATCCTGTAGTTTCGGGTGAAGACCTGCTTTTCAAACCGGGAAGAGTATCACAGGGGGAGTACAGATACACCATTCTGGGTCCTTCGGGCAATGTGGTTTTCACCGGCAGGTCTGAATTGGAAGCCAACAGAATGATCATAAACCAGTCATTTACAGAATTGCCCGGGGTTTATCTTTTGAAAGTCGTTGGACCTAACGGAGTTACCGAAACATTCCGATACATTCTGAAAAAATAGAAAAGGGGCCTAAGCCCCTCCTTTACCTTTTTACAAGTTTTAGAGTAAGGAATTCGTTGGAATCTCTCATTTGAAGAAAATAGATCCCGGGTTTCCATTCCCTTCCAAAAGATTTAATATCTACTGAGTTTCCCTCATAGACCAGTTTTCCTTTCATATCAAAAACCTTGAAGTCCAGATGCCCTAAACCATGATAGTTCAGGTTGAATTCGCTTTCACTTGGATTCGGATATAATCTGAATTTCTCTACCAGGTCCAACCCGATGCCCGAAATGTTCATGGTATCGATGGCTATATAATCCACCCGGGTCAATGTATCCCTTGATCCTGTTTGCGATTCCACAACCAGTCTAACTGTATAAAGCGAATCGGTACGATCGAAAGTCCAGGAGGGTTCTGGGTCTGAACTGTCTTGGAGACCATCTTCATCAAAATCCCAGGAATAGGAGACTATACTATCTGCCGGATCGGCAATACTCCAGTTAAGGAAATTTACCGAAAGGCTGTCAATTCCATAGATCTGATCAGCTCGAAAATTTGCCCTAAGAAACCCAGAAGGGATAGTTTCTCTGATTGGGTGTATCTGGTCCATCATAAGATTCGAGTATACATCAAGCTGGCCTGAGGGCCATTGAACCACAACAGAATCGACAAATAGCGCTGTTTTTAGACCAAAATGAACTCTAAGGGCATTACTGCCGCAAAAGGAGCTTTGACTGTTGACTTCTCTGGTCTGCCAGGTGGGTGTCCCATCGATATCTGCAAGAATCCGGACAATGGCACCTATTCCGGAACGGTTTGACACCACTCCTTCAAGGTCGAATTGGACCCAATGGTATGGGTTGCCATCGTTATGATACAAGCCAACTGAATTGGTGGAAGCCGAGCTCACAAAGACATCGAGAAACCCATCCTCATCGTAGTCGCCTGCGGATGCCCCCCTTGAACTTCCAGTTTTTGAAAGGGCATTTGTTACCTCATTGAAATAAGTGGAATCATTTCTATAATACCTGTCCATTCCACCATCAAAGGTCACAAAGCAATCCAGGTCACCATCGTTATCAAAATCACCCCATAAATTTCCCAAGCCCGCTCCATTTTGATCTACGATATCGCCAATTTCGATGTTTGAGAGCTTCGTGAAATTATAGTTGCCATCATTTCTGAAGAAGTCATTTTTACGTGTACCTATGTAGTTGGTCACATAGCCATCCAGATCTCCGTCGTTATCATAATCGACCCAGTTCCAATTTTGGCCATCCCGAAGCTCGGTGGCTATCAGGCCTGTATCCATCCTCACCAGGTCAGGAGATCCGGTTTCCGCGAGAAGGTTTAAGAAGATATCATCCTCGGACAGGAATGAGACCTCTCCACTTCCGATAAAGACGTCTAAATCACCATCGAGATCGAAATCGGTCCAGGTACAACCCGTATATGCAGAGAATTGATCTGTGACATCATTAAAGACTTCGGTCAAACGCCCATCTCCGTCATTACGAAACATCCTGTTCTTCTGGGGCTGGCCAAGGAACCCTGCAGGATGGACCAACAGGAGATCCAGAAAGCCATCATTGTCATAATCTCCCCAGGCACCGGACCAACCACGGAATCCAAGATTATTAAATGGAGGATCCTTGAGTTTTACAAACCCAGTATCGGTATTCAGGTGGACTGTGGAATTGCTATTGGTCCTTGCCAGATCAGGATCTCCATCGTTATCCAGATCACCCCAGGTGTTTCCATTACCAAGTCCGGATGCCTGACCTATTCCATGGCCCTGAAGTCTCACAAAGGTTCCGCTTCCGTCATTGCGATATAGAGAGTTCGGGCTTACAAACAGGTCCAGATCTCCATCCGAATCATAGTCAATCCAAAAGGCACCTGTATAGCTTCCGACAGCAGGGTGGGAGCTTATCTCGTTTTGGGTATTGGTAACCTTGGTGAAGCTCGTTTGACCGGGCGAAATAATTGGTATGATCAAAAATATTAAAGGTCTTAAGTAGTTGAGTTTGCTCATTTTATGATTTTCGTGAATAATGGATCTTCCAGCTTAGGTTCCAGGTTATGCCTTCATCGCTTGAGTTTTCCCATCTCCAATCGAAGGACTCTTTTTTGATGTTGTAAAAGACCATCCGCTGGCTATAAGTCTTTCCGTCCTTGCCCTTGAAACTTCTTTGAAAGACCGGATTGCCGTTTTCCTCTGAAGAGATGAAGTCCAGGTAACTTCCACCGTTATCAACCCAGGTCTGTTTCCAGATCCCTTTTGCCTTAATAAAGGCGGAATAGCTTCTCCCTTTGAAAGCCTGACCTTGAGGGACCCCGGTTTGTTCGAAATTTTCTTCAACGATCTTATCCCCAAGAACTTTTGAGATCTTATTGACGGCAGTGCCTTTCGACCCGTCAGGGTTTTCCCATTCAGCATTCCAGGTTCCAACCCAGAAATCCAACCAGGTAGAATCGGGTTGACCGCAATAGCCCATGTTAGAAACCAAAAGGCAGCTCAGAATCAATATTGCTTTCATTTGACCAAATTTTTGTTTGGCCAAAAAAGCCTCTCTGTTAGCTCTTGGGAGTAAAGAATTATAAAAATTGACCTTTTATCCGATCACACCCTGCATCGCGGGTTGATCCTTCATTGATCGGATGTAGGCTTTCCGAAAGGAGAGAGGGGAAATTCCATTCTTCTTTTTAAAGGCGTTATAGAAAGCCGCCTTGGTGTTAAATCCGCTGTGATAAGCTATTTCTATTACACGGACATCGGAGTCATCAGATTTCATAAGTAACTTCTCTGCTTCCTTAATCCTGTAGCTATTAATAAAATCAGAGTAACTATGCCCAAATTGATCATTGATCAACTTGCTGAGGTCATGAGCTTTCATTCCAAGCTGGCTTGCGAGATCAGCAAGTTTCAGATCTCCGTCCAAATATGGCCTCTCACTTTCCATATGGGATCTTAATTTTGAAAGGAAAGTTTGGGTAGCAAGAGGAGTAAGGTTTGAGTTGCCACTTTTGTCCTTTCTCCCGTCCACATTGATCAAAGCATAAGGAACCCGAAATCCGGAATACCCAACGAAATAGATCAGGACAGACATACCTAATGCCATTCCATAATCAACTAGTCTTTCGTATTGCCCAATGAAAACCATTACATAATAACTGGCATGGATCAATGAAAAGACGAGGAAAAGTATAGATAGCCTACCGATAAATGTTCTTCGGCTTAGTTTCCTTGCGAAATCCATTTCCCTGCTTTCCCTAAATACAAGCATAATGGCCAGAACAGCATAAACGATCATCTGCATCACCTGAGCCCAGACAATAGTCCTTCCTGCCCACAATCTCCAAACTGGAAGACTTTCCATATTGGCAAAAAATTGGATCTTCTCCTGACCAGAAAGCAATAGAAAGGGGATCAGATAAAGGAAATGGAGCAAGAAGGGGGTAAAATGAAATAATGAACTTTTACTTAAGCTTTTCGATAATAAACTACTAGTATATAGATATATAAGAGGTCCAAAAAGGAAAGGTAATGCATTGGTCCAACCTTCCATTTGTGGATAAACCCTGTTATAGCCTGTCCAAAAGGCCACATAATACGCCAGAACAAGGGAAAAGGTCAGCATCAGGAAGCTCAAAATGATGTTTGAGAGCCTTCTTCCCTTTCGAACCAAACAGAGGGCAATAGCAAGGAATGCACCCTGGACGGCGGCAAATAGGAATATAGAGGTCCAATTATCAAAGGAGGCTTCTACCATACCCGAATATTGAGAGAATAATCTTAAAACAACAAGGATTTTTATAAGTGCGGAAAAAGGGAAGAATAATGGTTCATTATGGCCTTTTTTATTACCTGAAAGTGAATTTTTTTAGTGTTTGAACTATTTTAGGTTTACATCTTTCTGATCGCACTGAACATTCCAAAAAGGAAACATGACCAAGCCTTTCCTATATAGAAATGAAGCAAAGCTCAATGGCTTTCTCATAGTTCTGGCCATAGTTTTCACATTTTTTCCAGTTAAGCTCTCTGCAAATCCGATCTCTGAAAAAGGAGTCCTGGACCTGCGAGAATGGGATTTTGAAAAAGATGGAACCCTGGACCTAAAGGGTGAATGGGCCTTTTATTGGCAGAAATTCCTTGATCATGGGAGTATTGCAGAGCATGAACCGTCGACTTTTATTAACAGCCCGGGCATGTGGAGGCAGGGAGAGATCAACGGAGTGCCCATCCCAAGGATAGGTTATGGCACCATGCAATTACGGGTCCTGATGGGTAAAAGGCCACATAATCTAATGCTTGAGATTCCCGGGATCTATACCGCTTATGAATTGGATGTAAACGGAAAAACCAAGGCCACAAGGGGGATCATAGGAAAGACAGAAATGCTAAGTGAACCTCAATTTGGCACTCAAACACCCATCATTTATTCTGATACCTCAACCCTAGACATTATAATAAGAATCTCAGATTTCGATAGGGGATCAGGTGGGATCAACCTCCCGATTTCGATTGGAACCATGGAAGATATCCTATTTCAAGATAAGTTCCAGATGATCGTGGAATGGTTCCTGGTAGGGATCCTCTTCTTCTGTTTTTTATATCATATCGGACTTTTTCTGTTAAGGAGGAAAGATTTGCACCTCTTATTCTTTGCACTTTTTTGCCTGGCCTTCGTCCTTAGGCTACTTACCAGGGGTCAGAAATTCCTATTTGACCTTTTCCCGATAGAATGGTGGATGCTTTTTAATCGGATCGAGTTCATTTCTCTTTTCGTCATTCCAGCCTTCTATCTGATCTATTTCAACCAACTCTTCAAAAAAAGCATCAATCAAAATGTCCTTCGGTATTACATAGGCTTTGTCATATTCCAATCCGTTATGACACTTTTTCTGCCCTCATATTGGCATTCTTATCTGCTTCCGTTATACCAGTTTGCAGGAGCAATGGTTGGATTATATATGACGGTAATATCATACAACCTGGTTCGCAAAGGCAACAGGATAGCAAGGATCTTTCTAATAGGCCATGGAATCTTATTATTCGGCATTGCACATGATATCATGCACTTCAACTACGTATTCCGAAGCATCGAGATCCTGGGCTACTTCAGCATCATTTTCATTTTCCTTCAGATCTACGCATTGGCAAGAAATTCCTCTCAGGCTTTTTCAAGGGTAGAAGAACTGTCAAGATCGCTTAATGAAAAAGTATACGAGCGTACCGAACAACTCAAAAAAGCCAACATAGTAAAAGGAAAAATGCTTTCGGTTATTTCCCATGACCTGCGAAGTCCGCTCGCCTCTTTGGATGGATACCTAAAGGTATTTGATAACGGTGGTATAAAAGAGGAGGAGCAAAGCAAGGTCTTAAAAAAGCTCCGCAAATCGCTTTCGGAATCCACAGAGCTTCTTGATAACCTATTGAATTGGGCTTCAGGCCAATTAGAATCCAATCAATTGGTTGCCCACATGGAAGATCTTAATCTTCATAACGTCGCCGAAGAGTCCATTGAACTTTTCAATGAGCAGATAGCTGAAAAAAATGTAATGGTTAAAAACTTCATCGCTGAAAACACCATTATTCATGCCGACCGAAATATGATCAAGTCGGTGATCCGAAACCTGGTGTCCAACGCTATCAAATTCACACCTGATGGCGGCACCATTAGGATCACCAGTAAAAGCGATCTCAAAAGAATGGTGGTCTCGGTAATAGACTCAGGTATTGGCCTGCCTGATGAGATCAAGGACAAGCTCTTTACCATCACTCCATCCAGCAGCAGGATGGGAACTCAAAGTGAAAAAGGAGTAGGAGTAGGATTAGTTCTTTGCAAGGATTTTGTCACTCAGATGGGAGGGGAGATCTGGGTGGAGAACAGAAATGGCGGCTCCAAAGGCACCGTATTTAGCTTTTCTCTTCCCATCAGGTAGGTATATCCAATTCAACTAGCCAAACCTTTAATTCTTTTACAACCTTATTCCATTCGTTCTTTTCTCCTGATGCCTTCTCGGATTTAAATCGATAGATAAGCTCTTCCTCAAAATTTCCATCTACAATCTCTACCTCTACCTTTCGGTGAAAGGAGAAGAACTGTTCGGAGTTCCGAACCATCAAATGAAACCATCCTTTCTTTTTTATGAAATCAAAGTCGGTGATCTTTAAGCCTGCATCTGAAAGGCAGGAAACGATGTCCTGGTATTCATGATCCTTGATCCTCACAATTGAAAATTTGAAATTATGAATGCGCAATGTCGAATTAGGGTCAAGATCGAAAGTTTCGGTAAAACAATCCCATCATATATAAAACCAATTTCATTTCTATTTTCGCGGCCATGACTGCTACAAGCGTTATTCGGAAATTTAAGGCAATGTTTTCCAACAAATGTCCCAGGTGTCACCGGGGCAAGTTTTGGGAAAATGGAAACCCCTATACCAACCTGATATTCAATAGGGGAAGGATGAATGAGAACTGTTCTAAATGCGGTCTCAAGTATGAAATGGAGTCTGGGTTTTGGTATGGGGGAATGATCATGAGCTATGTGATCAATGTGCTATTGCTGATCTTTGGAGTTCTTATTTCAGAACTGGTTTTTGAAGAGATCGGGATCTGGGAAGAAGCAGGTCTGATCAGTGCGTTCATGGTACTACTCTTTCCAGTGACTTTCCACCTAAGCAGGATCACATGGATCAATTTTTTCGTGAAATACGATCCGGGAAAGTGGCAATAGCGCTTTAGGCTGAAGCTTGGACGACCTAAGATCCAGTCTATTTATCGCTCCACAAGTTTAAATTTCAGATTGAACCAAGTCCGGTCCACAAAGATCTCCCTGATCTTGCCTTGCCTGAATTTGTATATGTTCTTATTTCCCCCCGGGATCTTGAGCTCGTAATCACCCCCACCAAGGTCCCGGAGGTCGCATACTTCGGTATGACCCTCAGCAAAAATGGAAATATCATCTATGCTCGGTGGGTAGTAGTACAATTTGGAAACACTATAAAGGATCGGAAAGACCGGATGGATAGAATCCTCGTCATGAACAAACCCAACGTATCGGTTCCCCTTTCTTTCCACATATCGCCAATCCTTGAGCTCCTGGTTTTGCAGCACCCGATTAGAGCAATAGACAAGTGTATCCCGAAAATAGGTCGCCTTTAAAGTGGTTTGTCGATGGTATTTTTTAAACAGGACCTTAAAGGAGACATCTGCAAAATAGTGGTAGTGCTCCTCATCACCATTCACCTCACGGCTGACCTCCATACTTCCGATCATATCATCCCCCCAGAAGATCTCATACCGAAGATCCTGACCAATTGATGATCTCACAAAGAAGAACAGAAGTGAAATGCTGGCCAACCAGCCTGTCAGGTATTTAGCCACCTCCAGAATTTCCCTAGCACCGATTTTGGGGCGGGCCCTTTTTGTTTTAGAGCATCGCTACGCTGATCCTCTTTTTTTCTTGGTTTGCTCGGTTTGGATTGAGGTTTGATCTTGGCCTGAACGTTTTCCTTATAGTAAACCTCTTTGCGCTTCTTTTCTTCTAAAGCCTGGATCTCCCTCTCTCTTTTCAGTGCCCTCTCTTCTCTTTTCCTTTTCTCGGAATAACTGAGATCCTTTTTGTCTTTCCTTCTCCTTCCTCTTCTCTGGGGTGGTTTTCTTTCCCTTCTCTCTTCTTCTTCACGCTCTCTTTCCAGCTCCTCCCTGGATTGCTCTTCCTTTTTGGGTGGCTCCGGCAGATCAATCTTTCCAACAACCTTTAACCCGGGCAACTGAACCTTTGGGGCCTTTATGAGCTCGATTTCTTCCTCTTCTTCACCTTGATCCTCTTGTTCTAAGTTTTGTGAATGCTGTTCAGGTATTTCTTCGGATTCCTTTTCTTCCTGAATGGTATTTGGAGTCTCCGGTTCCATTTGCTCATCAGGTTCTTGAGGTTCTTCATTGAGCTTGTGCTCTATCAAAGCAACCTGTTCATCATCCAGGCTGGTGTTTAAACCTTTGTCGGTGATGATTTCCAATTCCCCCAGGACCTCCATCAGTCTTCCGGGATTCACATCCAATTTCCTTGCTAATTGCCCTAATCTCATTCTGAAAAAATAACAGGCAAATATATCTTCATGGGCTCAAAACAGTCAAAAAAAATGACATGGAATTAAAAATTTTGGCAGGATTCTCATCGAAAAATTTGAAAACGAAATCCTTTTTCAGGACACCACCCTGTCGAGGACAAAGGCGATCAGTTTCGTGATACTTTGTTCAGGATCCTCAGAAAATTCCTTCCTGGACCGATTGGCAAGAATTGCTGAGATCGAGCATGCCTTATGTCCCAACATCTTGCTTAAACCATAGATGGCCGAGGTTTCCATCTCAAAATTGGTGATCTTGTGTTTTTCATGATCAAAGGTCTTGAGCAGATCAAACATTTCCGGATGTCTGAGGGGGATACTTATAAACCGGCCCTGCGGCCCATAGAATCCAGGAGAAGTAACCGTTATTCCTTTGGTCTGGTCGCTTCCAAGAAGCTCGATAAGGTCTTCCGAACCCTTAAACAGGTAGGGCTCTGGTAATTCAGAGCTAAAAGCCAAATGGTCCTTGATCTGTTTATTTAAAGAGCGCTCTTCTTCTGTCTGATCAAAATCATAGTAATGGACCAATCCATCCAGCCCGAGTCCATATTCTGAGCAGACTATTGAATCAACCGGTATTTCCTCGTGAATTGAACCGGAGGTCCCAATTCGGATTATTACCAATTTCCTTCGTTTTTGTTCCGATTTTTGGCCCTCCGTGTCAAAATTCACTGCAGCCTCGAGCTCATTGAGAACAATATCGATGTTATCGGTTCCTATCCCTGTTGAAATAACGGTAAATCTTTTCCCTGATAACCTACCGGTATGGGTTGTGAACTCACGGTGCCGGGTCTCGAAGTCAATAAAATCGAAATGTCTGGAAACCATGGGCACTCTGTCAGGATCTCCAACCAGGAAAACAGTATTTGCTATATTTTCTCCCTTAAGGTTAAGATGATAGACACTTCCGTCCTTGTTAAGGATGAGTTCAGATGCTGGATTCCTTTGTCTGGCCAAGGATCAGAAGGTTTGAATTTGAAGCTTGCTATCCGAGTTCACGGATCTCGGAGATCAGATTTTGAAGTGAACTCTTCGCATCTCCAAAAAGCATCTTGGTATTGGATTTAAAGAAAAGTGGATTCTCTATTCCAGAATAACCTGTATTCATGGACCTTTTCAAGACGATCACCTGACCGCATTTGAATACCTCCAGAATGGGCATTCCATAAATGGGACTTGAGGAATCCTCCAGTGCGGCGGGATTCACTACATCGTTGGCGCCAATGATCAAGCATACCTGGGTATCGGGAATCAAAGAGTTGGCATCATCCATATCCAAAAGCGAGGGGTAGGGGACATCTGCTTCGGCCAGCAATACATTCATGTGACCGGGCATCCGACCCGCAACAGGATGCACAGCATACTTTACATCCACACCAAATCCAGTTAGCAGGTTGTCCAATTCCTTGCAAGTCTTTTGAGCCTGAGCTACAGCCATACCATAACCGGGCACCATGATCACGCGGTCAGCATAACGGCAAAGGATGGCCACATCATTGAGGGTGGCTTCCACAGCGACCTTTTCTTCATCATCTTCACCCTTTTTTGAACTACCCCCAAAACCACCGATGATCACATTAAAGAGTGATCTATTCATGGCCTGGCACATCAGAACGGTGAGAATTGTCCCAGAGGAACCAACCAAAATCCCACCAATGAACATCACCTGATTTTCATATACTATCCCGGCAAGAGCCGCAGCGATTCCGGTAAAGGCATTCAGCAACGAAATGACCACAGGCATATCAGCACTTCCAATGGGCTGAACAAAGGTCAATCCATAGATCAGAGAAATCCCCAAAATGATCCAGGGTATCATGAAGGAAGCATCAGGGGAAATGACCCTATATCCGATCAGGGCTAGCAGAACCAATAAGAATACAATGTTCAAATAAGATAAAGCGGCAGGATGTTTATCTGAGACCTTTCCCGCTAATTTTCCATAGGCCAGGATACTCCCAGTAAACGCGATCCCACCAATGAAAATGGTCAGCAAGGTGGTAAAATGCTTGCCCATATTCACATCTCCAACGATCTCACCGGTGAATATCTCTTGGTATTGAAATAACTCAAGAAGTGAAATGGTAACAGCACAAGCTCCTCCCAATCCATTAAAAAGTGAAACCAGTTCAGGCATCGCAGTCATCTGGACACGTTTGGAAAGGATCAATCCTATAGATGAGCCGACGGCAAGTCCGATTAGAATTAGGATGTAGTTATTATCCCCACTTCCTAGGGGGATCAACATAGTGACGAGTATTCCAAGTCCCATGCCCATGGCGGCTATGAAATTTCCGGATCGGGCAATGGCAGGGCTACTCAAACGCTTCAATCCTACGATCAGCAGGACGACGGAAGCAAGATAGGCCAGGTTGATTAGGGCTTGTTGCAAGCTTATTTCTTTTTAAACATTTCCAACATTCGATTGGTAACAGAATGTCCCCCCACGACATTTATGGTGCCCAGAACAATACCAACAAAGCCTAATGACAAGGCCAGATAGTCATCCGATGGAGACTGGCGGATCAAAAGGATTGCCCCGATGACCACAACTCCTGAAATGGCATTTGCGCCTGACATCAGAGGTGTATGAAGTACTGTGGGAACTTTGGAAATGAGTTCGAATCCCAAATAGATAGCCATAACTACCATGTAGATGGTGATGGGATTCTCGGCTATGAAATTAATGATCTGGTCCATTCAATTTTCAAGCGGAAGGTCTTTCCGCCACATGTGTTTTTACCAAAATATCATGATCGGTGTTACCCGGACCATATTTAAGCAAAAATTTCACAAAATTGAAGACGTTGTTCGCATAAAGTTTGCTTGCCTTTTTTGGAAGAAGGGTATAAAGCTTGGAATTACCGAGTATCGTGACCCCATGATCAACGATCTCCTTACCATTTTTTGTCAGTTCACAATTACCTCCGGTTTCAGCCGCAAGGTCAACGATGATGCTGCCAGCATTCATTTGCCGAACTGTTTGGGCCTCTATAAGGATAGGGGCCGTCCTGCCTGGAATGTTTGCAGTACAAATTATCACATCTGATTTGATGGCATGTTCATGAATGGCATCGTGCTGCTTTTTGATGTATTCCTGGGACTGCTGAATTGCATAACCTCCTTGGGAATGATCCTCCTCAAATCCTTCAACTTCTACAAATCTTGCTCCAAGGCTTTCTACCTCTTCTTTAACCGCACTCCTGACATCAAAGGCTTCTACTTGGGCACCTAATCTTTTAGAGGTTGCAATTGCCTGCAAACCGGCAACTCCGGCTCCAATTACCAGAACTCGGGCAGGAGGGAAGGTGCCCGCAGGTGTGGTCATCATTGGGAAATAACCGGAATAACGATCGGCAGCAGAGATCACGGCCTTATAGCCCGCCAGTGATGCAAGGGAGGAAATCACATCCATGGACTGAGCTATTGATGAACGTGGTACCAGATCCAGACTATAAACCTGTAAGCCGCTTTTACCCAGGATCTCATTCCATTCCTTGTCCACCCTGGTATTGAACTTTCCAATTAGGATAGCTCCTTTCTTTGCTTTCTCAAGATCTTCTTTCATCACACCCGAAACCGTAAGGATCAGGTCAGAAGAACTTAGCACCTCATTCCTGCTCGCGATTGTGGCCCCGGCATCAATGAATTTTTGGTCGTCATAGAGGGCCTGTTCTCCGGCTCCTTTTTCCACAACTACCTTATGTCCTTCTTTGGTGAGTTTTATGGCGACAGAGGGTATGATCGCCACCATTGGATCAATGGTACATTTTAATATGCCTATTTGCATGGTACTGCTCTCCATAGTGGGTGGCATTTAATCATTTTATGCTAAAAAGGTCCACAAAAGAAACCTTTTTCCATTAAATGAATACGTAATGACAGAAAATAAGTTCCTGACGTCCCTCCAACGCACAGACATAAAACCGGGACCAAAAATTCAGCCAAAAAAAATGCCCATAGGTCCGATAGAGGTCCTATGGGCAGGAGTTATAGTTGACAACCCTTAGTCGGTTGTTAAATTAACGTTCAAGGTAAAGTTGTCATAGATCATATTGTCTCCCAGATTGTCAAAGAAACTTCCTGACCCATAACGAACATTGAAATCAGCCCTATCGATGATCACCTCAGCAGAAGCAACCATCTTACCTGCCTTTTCTTCGAGGTTGGTGGTGAACTCAATCTGTTTGGTTACATCCTTGATGGTCATCTTTCCAGCCACATAATAGGACCCATCCTCCTGCTTCTTAACGTTGGTGATCACGAACTTTGCAGTTGGATAACTGTTGACGCCAAAAAAATCATCAGATTTCAAATGGCCTTCCAATTTTTGTTGATATTCCCCTTGCAGATCGGTCACTAAAATGGTGGTCATATCCATTTCAAAATAACCTCCAACCAATTCTCCTTCGGAGATCTGAATATTTCCATTTTTGAGTTCGACAGTCCCTGTATGTTTTCCTGTCACCTTTTCTCCAACCCAATTGACCTTGGAATCTTTGGTCATTACCTGATGTTCACCATCGACCAGAATTCCTGCAAATGAATTGAACCCGAAAAGGATAATTGTGATTAGACTAAAAGCTTTGATTGTTCTCATTTTATTTGATTTTAATAATATCCGTTTAAACTAAATATGTTGCAACAACAATTGCCATAAAAAAAAGTTTCCTATTCTCGAATTTTGTCCAAAAGAAGGCTGAGTTTCTCTGCTTCTTTATCACTTACCTTAAATCGAAGATCCTTTAATAACCTCTTATTCGAAGGCTCAATTGCCTTTAAAAGCTCAAGTCCCCCTTTAGTGATGGTGATATCCATTTTTCGCCTGTTCTCAGGACATAGCTGCCTGTTAATCAACTTCATAGCAACCAGTTTATCTATTAATCTGGTAAGATCAGGAGCCTTGTCAAGCATTACTTCCTTGATCTCTCCAGCAGAGATCGGCTTGGGGGACCGGCCCTTGACGATCCTAAGGATATTGTAATGCTGAGGTTTGATCGAAAACTTCGAGAATTCTTTCAGTTGGAGGTCACGCAACCAATTGCTGGTATAGATCAGGTTCACCAATGCCTTCTCGTGGCTGGTCTTAAACTTGCTCTGCTTGATCTCTTCCTGAATATTCATCTAGTGTTTTAACTAAATTTGTTGAAACAAAAGTAGAAAATTCGAATGTAATTCAAAAACCAAGGGGAGATCTTTTTGGTTAATCATCGGATGGCCGACAATAATACCTATACAATTTTCTGGTTTAGACGGGATCTTCGCCTTGAGGATAATCACGGATTGCATAAAGCGCTGCGGTCTGGTGGACCGGTTATTCCCTTGTTCATATTCGATTCGGACATTATCGAAGAACTAGCGGATAAAGATCCAAGGCTGGGGTTGATCACAAGATTGATCCTGGAGATCCAGCAAAGTTTATCCGAGACTGGCTCCTCAATGATCCTAAAACAGGGGAGACCTGAGGAGGTATGGAAAGACCTGATCAACGACTTTCAGGTCGAGAAAGTGATCTGGAATCACGACTATGAGCCCTACGCCATCAAAAGGGATGAAGAGATCAAAAACATTCTTCAATCAAAGGGCATTCAGGTTAAAACCTATAAGGATCAGGTGATTTTCGAGAAAGGAGAGATCCTAAAACAAGATGGCCAGCCCTACACCATTTACACTCCCTACAGCAAGCGCTGGATGGAGAAGTACCAGCAGCTAGAACCAAAACCATTTCCATCACAGGACTTCCTCAGCAACTTTTGGAAACCGGAAGTAATCCCCGAGGAAAACGCTAAACTCTTCGACCGGTTTAAGAGCAACGTTGATCTCCCAGGACCGGAATTCTCCCTAGACCATCTGGAGAACTACCAGGAGGACCGCAACTTCCCAGCCCGAAATGCCACCTCAGGCTTGAGCCCCTATCTGCGCTTTGGAGCAATTGGAATACGGGGGTTAATGGGGGCATTAAAAGAATCTCCTCTGCAATTCAAAAGGGAGATCATCTGGAGAGAATTTTTCATGCAGATTCTTTATCACTTTCCCCATGTTGTTAATAGAAGCTTCAAGAAGGAATATGATAACATTAGTTGGGAGAATAGGGAGGAAGATTTCAATGCCTGGAAAGAGGGCAGGACCGGATATCCGTTGGTGGATGCAGGAATGCGGGAGTTGAGCAGCACCGGAAGTATGCACAATAGGGTCCGAATGGTTACCGCAAGTTTCCTTGTAAAGCATCTCCTGGTAGATTGGAGGCTGGGCGAAGCTTATTTTGCTGAGAAGCTATTGGATTATGACCTTGCTGCCAACAATGGAAACTGGCAATGGGCTGCCGGTTGCGGTTGCGATGCGGCTCCCTACTTTAGGATCTTTAACCCCGAAACCCAGCAAGAAAAGTTCGATCCCGAAAACAGTTACATCAAGAAATGGATCCCTGAGTTTGGAACTGAGGAATACCCCAAGCCAATCATCGACCATAAATTTGCAAGGCAGCGGGCTCTCCAGAGATTTAAGTCTGCCTTGAACAAGGCAAACAGGTAAGGCAGATCAACTAGTTCATAAAGCCAGATCCGCTTTTCATTTCATTAATCCCAGTTTCTGCAAGAATCAACCCTAGCCAATAATCCCCTTTCCTACCTTGGATTTACATGATCAACTAAATCCCATATCCGGTGGGCCATTTTTTGTCCTTTTAAAATAAATCCTTGAACATGGCCTAAATGATCCCCGTTGCTATTCCGCGCGGGGATTTGTCTTTTTTGCCCTTCTGAATCGCCAACAGGATTACTCAAATTGCCTTCAGCCCCAAGATATTAACTAAGCAGCACCGGTTTTCTGGTCACCATTTTCCGGTTTTACCGTATAAGTGTTAAAGCCCATTTTTATTTCGTTTAGAGGCTACCGCTTCGGGAGAGTGCTCTCGGGGCGGTTTTTTTAATGGCATGCTTGGTTGAACTTTCTCAATTTGTAATAATTGTAAGGAAGCGGGGTGAGGAATCCGACCACCAGAGCAGGAAAAAGAGCCAGCCAATAGGCTGGGTCGGCAAATGCAGCTTTTCCACCGGTGATCATGAAATCTGTAGAGGTCATGGCGATCTCCATAGCAACCATTGATATGAAAGACATTCCAAAGGCGGTCTTGAGAGCTAAGGACCATGAAAACCTTTCCCTTACCCTCAAAATGGTGGTTTCCAACATTATGGATGTCATCAAACCCGCGATGATCGCAAGGATCATTTGAATCATCAGAGGAGTTGAGGGGTAAAATGCCTGCAGAAAAAACACCATTCCAAAATCTCCTATTGAACAGCCTATCAAACAATTAAGGGTATTGAAGGAAGCCCTTTTCCATGAATACATGTCGGTCCAGAACCCGTCTTGGGTCTCATTCTCAAATCCGATGATCTGATACCCTTTTTCCCGAAGCAAGGAATCGATATGATCTTTTGAAATATTTGAACCCTTCACGGTAAGGGTCTTGACCTCCGGCTCCAGGTCCACGCTCCACTCCTGAACACCCTCGTCCTGGTTCAAAATGTACTTGATGTTATCCACGCATCCTTCGCAATGAAGGGTGGTGGGATAAGTAACTTCTTTTGAAAGTTCCAATTCTCCAACTTCCATATCGATCTAACTTATTTCGATCTGGCCAGGTTCAAATATCCCAAGGCTTTTTTAATCCACCAATAACTCGCAAAAATTCCAAAACCTGAGATCATAGACCTATCTACTGGCATTCTTATAATTATCTTGGCGGTTCATTTTATTGATTGCTATTTACTGATCCAATAATCAAGCTTTTCCACCTTGGATAGATTTTCTATGAGGGTTATAATCCTGACCTTCCTTTTTGTGTTCAACCTTACTGGCCTTGAAGCTCAGGACAGATTCCGGATCAAGAACAAAGCTGGATATAGTGAAGAGGAGATCGCACCGCTTAAGGAAGCTTATGAACTCGGCTTAAGGGCCTTGATGGAGGCTCATAAGGAAATGGATGATATCTGGGAAACCAATAAAAAGGGGAAGGAGAAGTGGGATCTCAGAATGAGCAGATGGAATGACAACCTCAACTTCACCACATGGTTGGGAGTGGCCAAGGAGGCCCGTCAGATACGTCTGGCTCACAGGCGCTTATACAAGATGCAACAAGCCATGGATCGAAAAAAGGTATATATCTTTTTTCAATCACCGGACAAAAGCTTCAATTGCAAATGGAGCAAACATGCATGGACAGTTCCAAAAGGAAGGGTCGCCATCCATTGCTGCCCCCAGTTCATGTATTTGACCAAGGATCATCAAAGCAAAGCCTTTGTCCATGAGATCGGCCATGAATCCGGGTTGTTTTTTCATCAAAAGGTATATTGGCGAAGGGCGGCTATCAGAACAGCAAAGGAAAGACCCATAAAAGCCGTGAAAAATCCGGAAAGCTTTGCTTATCTGGTCATGGAATACTACCGGTAAATAGATTCTTTAGAAAAATGTTACCAATTATTTATGGTAATGTAATCGGACATTTCTTGGATTAGAAAAAGAAATTACTACCTTTCATATGCGTTGGGGTCTGTGCTGGTGGGATTTATCGGAACCAAGAATAAAATAGCACTAACCATGAAGCGATTCTTAATAGCAATCCTTTTATGTTCCATTCCCTATGCTTTTGGCTGTAAAAGCGAGAGTTGGTCAGCTCCAGAAAAAAAGCCTGAACAGGAACTTAAGATATCCCTCGGCTTCAAAGAAGACACGCATTGCGGCGAGGAAAAGGGAACCATCATCCTGGTAGCAGAAGGAGGAAGCGGGCATTATAAATTCCATTCCCCCCAGTTTGGAGAAAATCATAGTGGCTTATTTAATGACCTTCCAGCAGGCTCTCATCTGTTCATTCTTTCTGATGAGCATGGAAATAGCGATTCACTTGAGGTATTGATTGAAAATCTTGATGGAGTTGTGATCGAAAGCTATACCGCCGAAAATCCCACGATCGAGGAGGGAGGATCGATCAGGATAAGGGTAAAAGGAGGGGAGCCCCCATATGTTTACAAGTTGGATGATGGGCTCCTGCAGACCGGAAAGGTATTCAATAACCTAAATCCTGGCCTTTTTAGAATTACGGCCATCGATTCCAAAGGCTGCGAATTCTCCAGAACCATAAAGCTCAAAGAAAAAACTTCCCTGGCTTCCATTTAATTCCCAGTTTTTCATGTGAGGTTTAGTAATTTTATTCCTCGATGAAAAACGCCTCCGCCTTATTGATTTTCCTAACGGTTTGGCTTTTCCTGGGGTGGAATCTTCCTTCTCAGGAAAATGGCTTCCAACTTTCGAGCTTCCCAATCGAGTGTAGTGATTTTGGGGAATCAGAGTCCGGAAATGAAAAAGAGGAGCAGAAAGAACAATCAGAAAGAGATTACATCATTGGCAAACCTATTAGTCCAGGGTTATTTCCAATAACAGTGCACACCCAGATCCCCATTCAGCATTTCGGGACAAACGGGTTCTATCTTTCGGTTCCTACACCGCCTCCAGATTGCTAATAGAATTAGCATTCTATTTCTTAAGTTTCTTAAAATCTGCGTTTTAAATATCTTTTTTTAAAGATGTCGTTTACCAAAAAAACTACCCTTCAAAACCTAAAATACGACCTCCCAGCAGGGTTGGTTGTTTTCCTTGTTGCTGTGCCACTTTGCCTTGGAATCGCGCTTGCCTCCGGGGCTCCCTTATTTTCCGGGATCATAGCCGGAATAGTTGGTGGTATTGTGGTTACATCTTTCAGTCAATCCAAGCTGGGTGTAAGCGGACCCGCGGCCGGTCTTGCGGTCATAGTATTGAACTCTATCAAGGAGCTGGGAGGCTTTGAGATATTTCTGTTAGCGGTCTTTCTTGCCGGGCTCTTACAGATCATTTTTGGAGTGCTTAAAGCCGGTGTGATCGGATATTATTTTCCCAGCTCCGTGATCAAGGGAATGCTATCGGGAATAGGGGTCATTCTAATCCTAAAGCAAATTCCTCATGCCTTTGGTTATGATGCTGACCCTGAAGGGGATTTTGAATTCTTTCAGCCCGACGGTCACACGACTTTTTCAGAACTGACTTATATGCTTGATGGAATAACCCCGGGGGCTTTGATCATAAGTGTAGTCTCCCTGATCATTTTGATACTTTGGGAACAGCCCTTAATGAGAAAATTCACTTTCACCAGGATCATTCAGGGGCCCTTGGTGGCAGTGATAGCCGGGATCATATTGAACATCTTCTTTACGCCAAATCTTTTCCTTTCCCTTCAGGGTCAGCATGTGGTTGATATTCCGGTATCGGCTTCTTTTTCTGATTTTCTAGGACAATTTTCCAGCCCTGATTTCTCACACCTTGGGAACCCAAGTATATACATAGTCGCAATCACCATCGCTGTTGTGGCCAGTCTGGAAACCCTTTTATGTGTTGAAGCCACTGATAAACTGGATCCTGAGAGGAAGATCACACCTACTAACAGAGAGTTGATCGCCCAGGGAGTTGGAAACTCTCTCTCAGGATTGATTGGGGGACTGCCTGTTACCCAAGTGATCGTCAGAAGTTCTGCCAATATTCAGTCCGGAGGAAGGAGCAGGACTTCTGCCTTCTTTCATGGAATATTGCTTCTTTTTTCGGCAATCTTCATTCCCAATTTTCTAAACCTTATTCCGCTTGCAAGTCTGGCCGCAATTCTCCTTGTAGTGGGTTATAAGCTTGCTAAACCAAGCATTTTTAAGGAAATGTATCTTTCCGGTAAGCCGCAGTTCCTTGCATATGTAACCACCATTCTGGGGATCGTCCTTACGGATCTATTGATCGGAATCGGCCTCGGACTGGCTGTAGCAATCGTATTTATCTTGTATAACAACTTCAAAACTCCCTACCATTTCAACCCAGAAGAAGTGGAGGAGGGAGAGCCGATCAGGATCATGCTCTCTGATGACGTGAGCTTCCTTAACAAAGCGAGCATCATGAAGGCCTTTGCTCTCCTGCCAGAAAATTCCCACGTGATCCTGGATGCCACTAGGAACAAGACCATTCATTGGGATGTGCTTGAGGTAATAAAGGATTTCAGGTTAAATGCTGAATCCAGGGGTATAGAATTGGAGCTGGTAGGGTTCAAAG
>JANQSY010000146.1 GCA_028279065.1 Cytophagales bacterium | reverse complement strand
TAGTTATCCTGACTTTAATGGGATTCTTTACCGCATCCAGAAAATCCCGTAGAGGAACAGGATTCCAGATCGCCCTGGGCTTCGTCCTGGCATTTGTGTATATCTTTTTTGTGATGATGAGCCGAAGTTTGGCCCTGGCTGGTGGGTTCCCGCCTTTGCTTAGCGCCCTCTTCCCCACCTTGGTGTTTTCCGTTGTATCGATATTCCTCTATAAAAGCGCCCCCAAATAGTCCTTGAAAACCAGTCCAAAAGATCTCATTTCACTCCATATTCTGGTACTGATCTTCGGATTTACGGCTATTCTGGGCCTTCTGATCAAAATGCCTGCAATAGAGATCACCTTCTACAGGACTTTGCTGGCTTGCATTTTGTTGGCAGCTTTTTTCTGGAAACGGGTTTCCAGGTCAGGTGCCGGAAGAAGGATAACCCTTCAAATCCTGTTAACGGGAATTCTGATCTCCGGTCACTGGATATTCTTCTTTCTTTCAGCCAGGGTCAGTACAGCTTCCATTTGTCTGGCAGGTCTGGCGACAACGGCATTGTGGACAGCCATCTTTGAGCCCTTTTTTTTCAAAAAGCGGATCTCATTGATCGACCTTGCTTTTGGTGTTTCGGTCTTTTTGGGCTTATGGGTGATATTCCGTTTTGAGTTCGATCATGCTCTGGGCTTGGTTTTGGCAATACTTTCCGCCATACTGGCGGCGCTTTTTTCTATACTCAATGCCCTTTTCGTTAAAAAAGAAAACCCATACCGGATCACATTCCTCGAAATGGGATCTGCGTCGCTGTTCACCCTGTTGATGATCCCACTTTATTCCTTTCTGTCCTTTGGCGGAGTAAAGATCGAATTCAGCTTGGACGGGATGGATTGGTTCTATCTTTTGATCCTTGCAGGAATTTGTACGGTTTATGCGTTCAGCGCTTCTGTTGAGCTGATGAAAAGGATGAGTCCGTTCACCATAAACCTCACCTTAAATCTGGAACCTGTATATGGTATTGTTCTGGCCCTGCTTGTGTTTGGTGAAAAAGAAAAGATGTCACCCGGATTCTACCTGGGAACTGTGTTTATCGTCCTCAACCTGATCCTGTACCCAATGATAAAAAGGTGGCGAAATCAAAGGATATCAGCCAGCTGAAACTCCTTGGTTTGTAGGATGGTGCCCGATTCCTGATCGAAAAGGAATAGAACAACGTTGAGGTGGTCCTGATTATAATCCGATAATAATTCGATCTCCAGATCAAGGGATTCAACATCTCCTTTTATAAATTCCTCTTTAGATAAGGGAGAACCCCATTTGATAACAGATGGGCTACCAGGAAAATAAAAATTTCCCCTGAACACATGCTTGTGTTCGAAGTTCTCTATATCCGTCTGTCCTGGAGGAAGTGTATAATCTTTTTGCCAGGCAATGATACTATCCTCCGTTAGATATGCTCCCAGATTATATTTTCCAGAAATAGGCTCACCAAATTCGCATGAAGCGGTTAATTCGACATTTGATCCATTGATAGTAGCAGCAGCGTCCAGGCCATATGGCAATTCCGCCTCTTGCAGTAATTGATCCACAATTCCTGGCCAGGCTTCATTTTTTACCAATTGTTCTCCGCTAAACTCAAGGAGATTGACCAATCCGGTAGGAAGACCTGAAATCGAGGCCCCAAATTCTGAATCAATCGCCGTTCCAGCATCTGTTCTGAAATCCAGGTAAAACTTTCCAGCAGCAGGCGGCGATGGACGAGCGAGATCACCTGAATGGATTGCAACAACCACAACCCTGGATCCATAAGCCGACTTAAGTTGCGCTGCTGTTTCTCCCGCAGCTGGACAAAAGCCACATTTATGACCTGTAAATTCAACCAGAAGAACTGCCTTGGTAAAAGAACTCGTAGAAGTATCGATAGGTCCGACCTCGGTGGTAACAGGTCCTTCGATGACATCGCAGGACATGATAATAGAAATGAAGGATAGACAAATGAGAGTCCTAATCATATTGTAAAGTTAAAAACTACTTTGAATCGTGAGGATCAAACCATTGCTGGCAGGAACCGGCCTGCAAACGCCACCAACGCAAAGTAAACCCTGACGCTGCCTTCCATACCCTAAACGAATATTGGTTGGGCCACGCCTGTATCCAGTATAAACGGAAAAATAATGATCCCGGTTCTCAGTATCGGGATTTCCAAAATTATACTCCCATAAACCACTGAAATACCAATGGGGAGCAATGGTATATTCGGAGAGTATTGCGGACCAACTTCCAAAATCCTGTTCGGTCTGAAGTATATGAAACTCATTCCTCAAGACCTTGGTAGACTTGAACTTGTACTCGGTTTCAAGGATGAAAATATTTGAGAATACGGTCTCATTACTACCTGAGAAGGTGACTGGCTGAACCGAATTGTCCCTTTCCTGATAAAAGTATGTAAAGGTGCCTTTCCATCTTCTGGATAGCTTTTTTACGATCTCAATATTGATGTCCTCAAAGAATTTAGGACTTCCGAAGGCGAAGAAGGGAGAAGTATAAAACTTCCTGGTGTCAAAATCAGGAGGCTCAATGGAGTCACGAACTACATTGAAAGTTTGAGACATATTAAAATTGAGCTGGGTTCCGTATTTGCCTCCCAATAAGGATCCTCTTTTAAAATTGTAGAAAAGGTCTGCCTGCCATCCTATCTCGCCCTGTGGCACCGTTGCATATGCATACATGGTGGCAAGCCGATAGGTGTGCTGCTTGGCCATTGCCGGGTTATAATTGATCAGAAGGTCGAATCCAGTTGCTGTGCGGTCAGATCTGTAATCCATATTATCCCACCTCTTGAATCCGGCATTGAAACCAAATCCCTTTTGGGAATAACCGGTGTTGATCAGCAGGCCTTGACCAGGTCTATAATTATTCCCATTAATTGCTGAAGGATCATTGATCTTGTAGGTATACTCGGCATTTAGCAAGAACCCGCCCTTACTGAGAGTTCCCCTGAACCCTCCGTTGCTGACATTTTCCGGAAGGACAAGGAAAGGGTTCTGATCCTCCTGAAATCGGCTAACAAAGGAAGCCCCGAAACTTAGACCAACCCCACTATCTCTCAACCCTGTAAAAAATTGGGCCATGTCTATTTCCCCGTCTATCCCTCTAACTATTCCAGGGCCAAAGTCCCAGTAGAACCGCTGCCTCGCAAGCATGGCCTTGAAATACAATCCGGAAGTAGGTTGGTACCTGACCCTGACCCCCTCATAGAAGGTATCGTACCCCAGATACCATTCCCAATAAGAACGATTCACCATACCTGACCCGTATTGCTCATAGAATGAACCTACAGTGATATCAAGCCCTTCATTATTGTAACCAAAATAGCGGTAAGGGATTCCAAAGCCTTCCCATCGGGGATCATACCCCAGAATAGGTGGCTGGTAGGATTCAAATCTGAAGCCTCCATAGAATTTACCTATGGTGAAATTTATATTTCCATAGGCATTCATAGCGATCGTCTCAGGAATATCAGTTGCCCCGATCGCTGAATCTTCTTGATAGGTTTGGGCATCGATAATAAAATCCCCATGGACCTGGAGATTAGAACTGTTCTGTGCCAGGGAATAATGACAAACAAAAAGCAGGATCAGTATCCTGACAATAGGTAGCTTTCTTCTCAAACGGAAACTATTGATTAATTAATATCCTCGCCGTTGGCGACCTTCTTTATAACCTCAAAAAGCTCTTCTTCTTCACCAGGTGTATATCCATTGTGTTGCCAAACCACATTCCCATCAGAATTCAAAAGAAAAGTATGAGGTATGGTCTGGACATTCATGGCCCTCCGGAAATCAGAATTTGCATCGGTGAAGACATCAAATTCCCAGCCTTTTCCATTGACCAATGGGGCAACCTTGGGAACATTTCTGGAATCATCGATTGAGATTGCCACTAACTTCACATTGGTCTCGTCCTGCCAATCGAAATAAACCTCATTAATACTGTTCAGTTCCTGAATACAGGGTTTGCACCAGGTTGCCCAAAAATTAACCACAGTTGGACCTTCGGAATTGGCTAATTCCGAAGCCATTATCGGGTTATTTTTCAGATCCCTGAGTTCTGTACTGGGCAATTTCCAACCATTTGTTTCCTGTGCCTTAGCCCAATCTGAACCAAATGCGATCAAAAACGTAAGAAAGATGACTACAATTAAGTTGTTTTTCACTGCTCTATATGTAATTTTGAAGATACAAACCGCCAAATTAGGGTAGTTTAAAAAATTTATGGAGATCGAATGAAGAAATTATTACTCGCATTTATTCTGGCTTTTTCTTTTTCACTGACTTCAAAAGGTCAAAGCATCAGTGTTGTTTATCAATCCCCTGATACCGTTCAAGGTGAAAATTTTGAGGATATCACCTCCTATATTCACTTCAGGAACATCGCTGGTAATGCTAACAATTACCTTGCCGAACAGATAAAACTTGACCTTGTAACAGGCCATGATGCTTATTTCTGTTGGGGAGTAGATTGTTATCCAACTTCTGTGCTGGTGGCTACAGATACCGTAGACCTTATGCCAAATCAAATTGATTCAACTTTCATTGGATACCTAACGCCATATGCCCTTGGCCCCGCCGTGGATGGAATCAGTACTATGAAATATCGTATTTGGAATATTACTGATACGGCAGATAAATTCGAAAAGATCATAGTCTATGTGGCCGGGAACGTATCTTCCCTAAGCCATTCCAAGATCAACGGAGGAGATGTGTATGTCTATCCGAACCCTGCCAGCACAAGTTTGAAGCTGGTCTATGGTGATGTAGAAGCGGAATCGGGTAGGGTGATCATCCGCAACGTTCTTGGCTCCTCAGTTATGAGCAAAGACATCGATCTGAAATCCAATATGACTGAGTTGGATCTGACCGATCTTCCAAACGGCATTTATCTCTATACCCTTGAGATAGAGGGCTCAGCAGCCGTTACCAAAAAATTCACAGTAAGAAAATAGCCCACCCGGGTTTACGTTCTTTTTAGGTCCTCCTTGATGGTTTGAAAGGAGGACCTAAAAGGCTATTTTTGCATGCCCATGTCAAAAGCAGGCATTAAAATATTATCATTTGCTCTTCTGCTGAGTCTTTTTTCCTGCAGCAAGTTCCATAGTATCCAAAAATCGGATAGCCTGGTTGAAAAGTATGACGCAGCCGTAAAGTATTATACGGATGGAGATTTTTACAGGGCTGGACTTCTACTTGAAGAATTGATCCCATTGATGCGAGGGCAGGCAGAGGCGGAAAGGGCTGAATTCTACTATGCGTATTGCCAATACTATCAAAGGCAGCAGTTATTGAGTTCGTATTACTTCAAGAAGTTCTATTCCACTTACCCAAGAAGTGAATTTGCAGAAGAGGCAATGTACATGGAATGTCGGTCCCTTTATGAAATGAGTCCTACGACCGCCCTGGATCAAAGCCATTCCCAACAGGCTTTGGAAGCAATACAGACCTTCTACAGAAGATATCCTGGCTCAAAATACACCGAACAGGTCATGGCTTTCTCATCAAGCCTGAATGAAAAGATCGATAACAAGAATTATAAAAACGCCCGGCTTTACTTCAAGCTAAGAAGGTACAAGTCCGCGGTGGTTTCCCTTGAAAACTTCAGGAAAGACAATCCTGATTCACCTCATCTTGAGGATGCCTTCTTTATGAGGTTCAAATCCCAATATGAGTACGCAAGGAGAAGTGTGAAAAAGAAACAATTGAAGAGATACTACGAAGCTTTGGAATACTATAGGAACTTTGTAGATCGGTATCCGGATTCAGAATTGATCAAAGATGCCGAACATATCTATGATAATTGCATTAACAGAATCAGTTCATTAAAAAATTCATAAGGATGAGTAATATTCCCACATCTATAGTTACAAGAGATATGGTGGACCTTTGCGAGAACACCAACAATATCTATGAATCTATAGTCATCGTTACCAAGAGGGCAAAACAGATCGCGATCAAGGAAAAGGAAGAGCTTAACTCTAAACTTGCCGAATTTGCTACCACCAGTGATTCCCTTGAGGAAGTGTTTGAAAACAAGGAGCAGATCGAGATCTCCAGGTATTACGAAAGGATGCCAAAGCCAACAGCTAAGGCAATCGAGGAATTCAAGGATGACAAAGTGATGTTCAGGTATCCTTCAGAGGAGGATATGGAGGAAAATGAGCTCCTCATCTGACGATAGCAAAAAGATCCTTCTTGGCATTACTGGCGGAATCGCAGCATATAAATCCGTCTACCTGGTAAGAGAATTCGTCAAGAAGGGATGGGAGGTAAAGGTGATCATGACGGAATCGGCTAAAGATTTCGTTGGCCCCCTGAGCTTTTCAACATTATCCAAAAACCCTGTCTATTCCCAAATGTTCGATCCGGGATCAGGGGAATGGACCAATCATGTAGACCTTGGTAAGTGGGCTGATGTCTTTGTGATCGCCCCGGCAACAGCAAACAGCCTTGCAAAAGCTGCAAACGGTATATGTGATAACCTCCTGCTTGCAGCATACCTTTCATGTCCAGCTCCCATACTTTGGGCTCCAGCCATGGACCTTGATATGTATGGACACCAAAGCACAAAGGACAATCTTGCTCTTCTGAAAAAAAGGGGAGACCAGGTGATCGATGCTGGATCTGGAGAGCTTGCCAGTGGTCTACAGGGCCAGGGAAGAATGGCAGAGCCCGAAGAGATCTTAAAGAGGGTGGAACAGATCATGCGCCGCCAATCCGGAGGTAAAAAAAAAAGTAAAAAGCCAAGGGTCCTCGTAACCGCTGGCCCTACCTATGAAGCTATTGACCCGGTGAGGTTCATTGGAAACAGATCCTCCGGTAAGATGGGATTTGCCATAGCCAGGTCCCTTTCAGAAGCAGGCTTTGCGGTCGATCTGGTTTCAGGTCCGACGTCCCTGAATATCAATGATCCAAACATTAATGTGGTCCAGGTGGAATCTGCCGATGAAATGGAAAAAGCCGCCAAGCGATCATTTAAGAATTCAATTGGCGCGGTTTTAGCAGCTGCTGTTGCGGATTACAAACCAAGGTCCTATTTCACTCAGAAAAAGAAAAAGATCAACAGAAAGCCCTTAGATCTTGAACTGGTTGAAACCAAGGACATCGCCCTTTCTTTGAAGAAATTGAAATCAAAAGGACAATTTACTGTGGGTTTTGCGTTGGAAACAGAGAATGAGCTTAGGAATGCAAAAAGTAAGTTGGAAAGGAAAGGTTTCGATATGATAGTCTTGAATTCTCTTAACGACCAAGGGGCGGGCTTTCAAGTAGACACCAACAAAGTTACCCTCATCTTTTCCGGAAGGAAAAAGCCAAGGGATATTGAACTTAAGTCCAAAGAAGCGGTTTCAAAGGATATAGTAGATGAGATAAAGAATCTGATTTGAAAAAGCTGTTAATCCTCATATTGCCCCTGTTCTTCGCATCCTCAATCCTTGCTCAGGACCTGAATTGCAGGGTTGTTATCAATGCTGAGGGTGTTGAGCTTTCTGACAAATCCATTTTCACTGAAATGCAGCAGGTGATCAAGGATTTCATGAACAACACCAAATGGACTTCAGAGATCCTGGGACCTGAAGAAAGGATCAAGATGAATCTTTTCATTACGATCACAGACATGCCCACTCTGAATAATTATCGGGCTAAAGTTCAGGTTACATCCGCAAGGCCAATCTTTGGAGCAAGCTATGAATCCCTCCTATTTAATTATTTGGATGAGGAATGGGCCTTCTCCTATGCTCCCTCCCAACCTCTTGTCTTCTCCGAGAACCGCTATGATACTGAGCTGACTTCACTTTTGGCCTTCTTCGCCTACGTGGTTATTGGGATGGATTTTGACTCCTTTGGGCAATTATCAGGTAAACCTTATTATCAGAAAGCACAGAATATACTTATCAATGCCCAGCCTGTTGGGGGTCCCGGTTGGCAAAGTTTTGGTAGCCCAAAAAGTAGGTTTTGGGTTCAGGAAAACCTGAACAATCAGGTCTTTGAACCCTTTAGAGTGAGCATTTACCAGTATCATATGAATGGCCTGGACATCATGGTAAATACACCTGAAGAGGCAAGAAAAAATATTGTGAACAGCTTGAAAGGCATACAAGAAGTGATCAAACGAGTTCCGATCTCCTCCCTGATCAACTTTTATTTGGATGGAAAAAGGCCCGAGATCATCAATCTGTATTCCGAAGGCCAGCCCGATGTCAAACGGGAGGCCCATGACATCCTTGTTGAGATAGACCCGACAAAAACAGACGAATACCAAAAAATTATCAAAGGGTAATCGGCGTTTTCTATTTTTACCGGAGCTTAGTATATGCTGCGGTCCCTTTCCATAAAAAACTACATTCTTATCGATGATCTGGACTTCGATCCCGATCAAAATCTAACGGTAATATCCGGCGAAACCGGAACGGGTAAATCTATGCTATTGGGGGCTCTCGGCCTGGTTCTGGGCAATAGAGCTGACGCAAAAGCCCTCCTTGATCCTGGTCAGAAATGTACTGTTGAAGCAACCTTTGATCTTCCAAATAAGAAATTCGAGGTTTTCTTTCTTGAAAGGGATCTGGATTTTGATCAGGAATGTATTATCCGAAGAGAGATCCTTTCCTCGGGAAAATCTCGGGCATTCATCAATGACACCCCCGTCACATTGGATGTTTTAAGGGCATTGGGTTCTGGTCTGGTTGATATCCATTCCCAGCACGATATCCTAAGGATCAATGATGAGGATTTTCAGATCGGGATATTGGATATCCTTGGAGAAAACAATTCACTTCTTGAGGAATACAAGGATTCCTACTACAAACTTGAAAGCCTAAAGGCAGAGTTGAACAAACTCAAGGAGGACCTCTCCAAGGCTGAATCTGAGTTCGATTTCAATAAATTCCAATTGGACGAGCTTTCCGCACTTAACATTGTGGAAGGTGAAGAGGAAGACCTTGAGCAGGCATTAAAAAAAGGGGAAAACCTTGAATCGGTGAAAAACTCCATATCCAGGGCATTGCAGTTACTTCAAAATCCGGAAATGTCGCTGGCGGATCTTTTATATGAGCTTAAGTCAGCCATTGATGTTTCAAGCAACTATTCCCAAAACTTTGAACAGGTTTCATCAAGGATAGAATCCATCATTCATGAGCTTAGGGATATCGAAAGCAGCCTTGAGGATGAGAATCAAAGCCTGGAGACCGACCCCCAAAAGCTCCATGAATTAAGGAACAGGTATGATGAGATCTACAGGCTAATGAAAAAGCACAAGTCTCAGAATACAGGGGAGCTGATCCAGGCCAAAGAGGAACTGGAAAAAAAGACTAACATCATTCTCCAGGGAGATGAAGAGTTGAAGGAAAAAAGCAGGAGAATAGAAGTGGAGGAGCAGAAGGCCCAAGCTTTGGCCAATAAGATCTCTGAGAACCGGAAGGCAGCAGGAATAAAACTTGAGAATGATATTCTAACTTACCTTTCCGCATTGGGTATGCTTTCAGGTGTACTGAACATCAGATTTGAAGAAGGGGAATTAAATCAGTACGGAATGGATAGAATTACCTTTCTTTTTTCCGCTAATAAAGGCCTTGCGCCCAAGCCGGTGAAAGAAACAGCCTCGGGCGGGGAGATGTCCAGATTGATGTTGATCTTCAAATACCTGATCGGTGGTAAATCAGAATTTCCAACCATGATCTTCGATGAGATAGATACTGGAGTAAGCGGAGAAATTGCCCTTCAAATGGGCAAGATGATAGCCGAGATTGCTCAACAACACCAGATCGTTTGTATTACTCATCTACCCCAGGTGGCGGCAAGCGGAGAAAAGCATTTCAAAGTCGAAAAGGAGGAGTCTGGGAAAAGAACTCAAACCTTGATCACAGAGGTCAGAGGAAGCGAGAGAATTGAGGAAATTGCCGAAATGATAGGAGGTAAAGACCATTCAGAGAATGTCCTCCAAAGCGCAAAAGAATTATTAAACAAAAGATCCTAACTATGGGAAAACAATTATTAGAAGGAAAAAAAGGAGCGATATTCGGAGCCCTGGATCCAAATTCCATCGCCTGGAAGGTTGCACTCAAGGCACATGATGAAGGGGCCAAAATTGTCCTATCAAATGCACCTATAGCCATGCGTATGGGCGAGATCCAAAAGCTGGGCGAAGAGATAGGTGCAGAGGTAATAGCTGCGGATGCCACATCCGTTGAAGACCTTGAGGCTCTTTTTTCCAAGTCAATGGAGATCCTCGGTGGAAAGATCGACTTCGTTCTTCATTCCATTGGGATGAGCCCCAATGTCCGCAAGGGAAAGGATTATGGAGACCTGAATTATGATTGGTTTCAAAAGACCCTCGATATCTCCGCACTTTCATTCCATAAAGTGATGCAGACCCTGGAAAAGAACGATGCTCTTAATGAATGGGGAAGTGTACTGGCCCTGAGCTACATCGCTGCACAAAAGGTATTCCCCGATTACTCCGATATGGCCCAGGCTAAAGCATTGTTGGAATCCATAGCCCGTAGTTATGGTTACAGACTTGGAAAGTCAAAGAAGGTACGCGTAAATACCATCTCTCAAAGCCCAACACCGACCACAGCTGGAACCGGTGTGGGTGGCTTTGATGCATTCCTTAGCTATGCGGACCAAATGTCACCTTTGGGCAATGCCTCGGCGGAAGAATGCGCTGACTATTGCGTCAGCCTCTTTTCTGACTATACCAGGAAGGTCACAATGCAAAACCTTTTCCATGACGGAGGGTTCAGCAATACAGGGATATCTGCAGAGGTTATGGAAAACTTCAGGAAGTAAAAGTTCCCAACCATAGGGGATCAACTGAAGGCTCTTTTTCTGTTTGAGAAAGGGCCTTTGTTTTTAATCGGAAAGTCATGAATATGATCTTGAGATCAAAAAGGAATGAAACCATTTTCAGGTACTCAAGATCATAGTGGAAAAGACCATTCCAAGTCTGGATATTCCCAATATTGACCTGAGCCCAGCCTGTTATTCCGGGCTTCACCTCATGTCTTCGAGATTGTTCTTCGGTGTATCGGTCTAAGTATTCCTCCAGCAATGGCCGAGGTCCGACAAAGGACATATCCCCTTTCAGCACATTGATAAGCTGCGGTAGTTCATCCAGACCAGAGGCCCTTAGGAATGCGTGGAACTTGCTAAGACTATTTCCTTCTTCATCCAGGGTCCGGAACTTGTAAATTTTGAAGATCAAACCATGCTTTCCCGGTCTCCTTTGAATAAAGAAGATATTACTTCCCTTAAGGAAAAATGAACAAATCCCTATCGCCAATCCCAGCGGAAGAACAACCGGAAAGAATAAGATTGCGAACAAATAATCCGCTGAAGGTTTTATTATTGCCTGATACACTTTTTTAAGATCAACCCTATCAATGATACGATTTCCGAATGCAAAGGTAAACTTAACTCTTAGGGTTGGTAACAAACGAAAGGATGGGTTTCATGAAATCCAGAGCCTTTTTTACCCAATTCCCTTTTATGACATCCTTGAAATCGTCCCTTCAAAAAAAATCCGGTTCCTGAACACAGGTCTTCAGATCCCGGGAAATCCAGCCAGCAACCTTTGCCTGAAAGCCTATGATCTTCTAAAAACGGATCATGATATTCCTCCGGTATTTATTCACATCCATAAACAGATACCAATGGGAGCCGGCCTTGGGGGTGGATCATCGGATGCAACAGAGACCTTGATACTTCTTAATCAGATTTTCGACCTTGGGCTTGAAATAAATGAGCTCGAAAAATATGCTCTGAAGATTGGAAGTGATTGCCCCTATTTTCTCCTGAACAAACCAGCGATGGTGACAGGAAGAGGAGAGATCATTGAGGCAGTCGATTTCAAGATTCAAGAAAAGTATATGGCAGTCGTGGATCCCAGGGTTCATGTTCAGACATCAATAGCTTACAATAAACTGGCCCGAAGCGAAGCTGGCAATGAACTTGGCGCTCAGGATCTTATGGAATTGCAGTCAGGGAATTTTGGAAATGATTTTCAGGATGTTGTGGAAAAGGTACATCCCGAATTGACCAAGATAAGGGCCTATCTATCTGAATTAGGAGCCAGCTATGCGGGAATGACCGGCTCGGGTGCTTGTTACTTTGGTTTGTTCAAAGATGAGCCTAGAATAGACAGAAAAATCAATAAGTCCTTTAATATCAGGGTTTTGCAACTGAACTGATCTCCTTTTTCAAGGCTTTCATATAATTCTCCAGTTCAATTTGGAGCGTATCTCTTTCGCTTTCCGGAAATCCCTTTGACTTGGTTTCCCTGATCCTTGAAAATACCTCTTTTAGCTCTCCATGAGCAGAATTGCCCAAGGCTCCCTTGAGCTTATGTGCTGATCTTTTAAAACTTGATACACCCTCCCCGCCTTTCATCTCTTTTATCTGGATGATCTCATCCTCCAGCTCGGTTTTCAAGGAAGAAAGGAATTTAAAGTACTTAGTATTCTGCGCTGGGAAGACCTTCCTAAAATATCCGAACTCCGGGGTGGAGGCTTTTTTCATTGAAGTACTCCGTACGTCTTTCATAATCCCCCTTGCTGTTCCACGCTTGTAGATCACCTTTCGGAGGTCCTCAAGATCGAAAGGCTTTAAGAGTATCCCATCAATTCCCACTTTTTTGATGGCAAGGGCTGTTTTTTCTGAAGCGTCAGCAGTAATTGCCACAACCTTGGTTTTTCCAAGCCCTCTTTTCTTGATTCCCTTAAAAACTTCAAAACCATCCATGCCTGGCATCTGGATATCGAGTAGGATCAGATCAAAGTGATCCTTTTTCAAAATTTGCATGCATTCCTTTCCTGATCCAGCCAGGGAAAGTTTAAATCCCCACATATCCGCGAATCCCCGCATAAGATCCCTGTTTGAAGTCACGTCCTCTACATACAGGACGCTTGGAGTGGATAATCGTTTTGACTTCCCAACCTGCAAACTTCTTTCCTTTTTGTCCTTAGGCCTCGTTTTCAGCTTGAGTGGTAGAATAACCCTGAAAAGCGAACCCTTGCCTTCCTTGCTTTTTACCACCAATCTCCCGCCATGCTCCTCACAGATCCTTTTTGAGATCGCCAGGCCCAGTCCTGTACCCCCATGATGCCGGTTCATTTTCTGGTCAAGTTGGTGAAAGGGATCAAAGATCTTTTCCAGATCGTCTTTTGGAATGCCTATCCCAGTATCCTTTACCTCAATGTTGATCTCAGCCACCCTTCCCTTTCTCTGTTTTTCAATGACTTTAAGATCAATTTTTCCCTTCTCTGTAAACTTGATGGCATTGGAAATAAGATTGAAAAGAACCTGGCTGATCCTTCCCTCATCCCCCACCAAATGATAGTCGATTCTTTTATCGGCCTTGTAATTGAATTTAATTCCCTTTTCTGCAGCCGCAGGGACAAAGGTTTGGTAAATGTTCTCCGTAAGGTGATCGAGATCGAATGAGGTCTTTTTGATCGACATCTTTCCGGACTGGATCTTTGAGAAATCAAGGATGTCGTTGACCAACAGGAGAAGTTTGTCAGCAGAAAATTTCAATGATCTGATCCTTTCCTCAAGATGCAGATTAGGGTTTTCCTTCATCAGGTTTGAGATCCCAATGATGGCGTTAAGCGGAGTTCGGATTTCATGGCTCATCACGGATAAGAACTCATCCTTTGTTTTCAATGCTTTTTCCGTGGTGGACTTAGCCTTCTCAAGTTCACGCTCTCTTTTCTTCTGGTCAGTGATATCTATTGTCAGACCAACAAATTGGGTCACCTTGCCCTTTGCATTTCTTTTATACGGAAGTTTTCTCGAGAGAATGAATACATCTTCCCCTTTAGAATTTTGGATCAAATACTCTGCTTCGTAAAGGTCTTTCTTCCCTTCCCTGATCTCTTCAAGTTCCCCTTTGTATCTTTCAAATTCACCTTGCTGAAAGATCATTTTCAGGAAATTCATATCAAGCGACCATCCTGTTTGGTCGCGGGTATAGTCCTTGGATTGGTACCCAAGCTTCTTGAAAAGCCGAAAATTTGAGTATACGTATTTGTCTTCTTCAAGGTCATAAACAAATAGACTTTCGGGGATCAATTGGGCGATGTTGTTGATCAGGTCTGAATTCTCCCTGGCAGTCCTTTCTGACTTGATCCTGTCCGTAACCTCCAATGAAGTTCCCAGGAGAACCTTTCTTCCCTCCCCTCCCAGATTTACCGTGGATTTGTTTGTAAGGTATATCCTTTCCCTTCCGTTGATATATGTCTTCTCTTCAACGTTCTCAAACTTTTGATTTTGCCAGGCCAGATCATCTCCCCGCTTAAAAGACGCCGCTTCTTCTTTATTGAAAACCTGGGAATCATTCTTGCCAATCAGGTCTGATTTGTTCACCGCAAGGCTTTTACAAACAGATTTATTGACAAACAGATAACGCCCATGTTCATCCTTGATAAAAACGTCTACAGGGATCAGGTCAAGGATCTCATCCAGAATATTCCTTTGACGAAGGATCTCCTCTTCGGCCTCTATTTTCCCGGAGACATCACGACAATTCAAAATTGAGTGAGAAAAATTTCCATCCTTGTCAAAGAACCTGTGTACCAACCATTCAAACCAAACATAATCCCCGGCCTTATTCCTGATCCTGTATTCATGTTTTCCAAATGCCTTCCCTTGTTTTTGCTCTTTTTCAATTTTCTCGGCCAACTGAGGTAGGTCTTCCGGATGTACCAGTGCCATATTATCATTGATCAATGCCATCAGTTCATATGGAGAATAACCCAGGATATTCTTGCAATTGCTGCTCACAAACTTGGCCTCCTTGCCCATCATAAAAATTATGAAGTCCGACGAGTTTTCAAGAAGGGCCTGGAAGAAATCCTTTGACCTTGATTTAAAAGGGAGGTTAACCTCACCTAAGGCCAGGTTCGGAAGTGCCAGGCTAAGTGTTGATCCCAATACCTTAAGGCGCTTTTTGGCTTCGGAAATCTCAGTTTCACCTGTCCAGGATAGAAACAATACTCCCGGGTCCCAGGAAGGGAGCTTTAAGCTAATATCAAAGTTCTGTGCAGGCTTTGCTTTCTTTTTAAAACTTTGAAAACCATAATCAACATATACTTTGGGCCCATTGGAACCTTGTTCAATGAGCAATGATGTAGGTCCTAACCAGGGCAATACTCCGGAAAACTTGATCTCAACAAATAAAAGTTTGGGCTTTTCGTCGAATAGGATTTCATAAAGACTAGCTCCGAGGTCCCCAATAGACTTAGACTTTAGAATCCTATCCTGCCAACTACTAATGGACCTGAGGGAATAATCCATCTATTATTATAGTTATTTTCTCAGGAAAAGTAAAGTCCGGAGATCCGGGATAACGGTATAGAACTAGGCAGCCTTTTTTGGAGGGAGGGTCCTGAAAACGACATCCCAAAGTGGGGAAGAAACCCCATAAGCAACCGTATCATCTTTGAAATGATGGATAGCATGGTTCACCCATAGGATCTTGAAGAAATTCTTAGGAGGAGTGAATGCATGGACCATGAAGTGAACTCCTATGTACGTGGCATAGCCCATTACAAATCCGGGAGTAAAGGCATAGGCGTATTTGCCCATCAAAAGATAAAAGCCTCCCAGAAATGCGAATGCAAGGGTTGTGCTCAAAATGATTGGCATAGCAAGTCTTTTCTTATCCTTAGGCTGGTCATGGTGAATTCCATGAAGGTTGTACTGAACTTTTTTCCGAAACTCCGAAGTGGGAGCGATATGGAAAAGATTTCTGTGGATCAAATACTCAACCAAAGTGAAAAGTAAGAATCCGGAAAAGAAAATACCTATGGTTTGAAGGGCAGTCAAACCATGATCAACTATTCCGAGGTAAATAACCACGCTGGAAAAAATTGGAAAAACGGTTAAAGGAAAGGCAATATGGGTTTTGGTAAAGAAATCCAAAAAAGGATTATTGAATATCCTTACCCTGTTTGTATCATCGATCTTATGAGCCTTGGAACTTGCCCCCATTTCAATTTTTGCACAAAAATAAATCAAATAAATGATTGATGATATCCTATTTGAGGATAATTTTTAGCCCTTTTTATAGGTTCTAAGGGTCTCATTATAGGCATCCTCATAAAGGGGAAGGATCTTATGAATATCAAACTCTGTAGCCCTTTCCTTGGCGTTCTTTTTAAAAGTTTCCAGATTCATATCATCAAGGATCTCTAAAGAGTTTTTTAACATAGAATTAATGTCTCCAATGTCACTTAAGAAACCTGTTTTTCCATGGATATTCAGCTCCGGAATACCTCCCGCATTGGATGAGATCACCGGAACCTCACATGCCATGGCCTCCAAGGCGGCTAACCCAAAACTCTCTTTTTCCGAGGGTAGGATGAATAGGTCTGCCACCGATAGGATCTCTTCAATGGCTTCCATCTTCCCAAGGAAGCGTATGTCTTCACATGAGGGAAGACTGCGACACATTCTCTCAATGTTTGGCCTTTCCGGACCATCACCTGCAAGAAGCAATTTAGCAGGAAGTTTTTGTCTTATTTGATCAAAGAGCTTTACTACATCATCGACTCTCTTAACCTTTCTGAAGTTTGATGTATGGATCAGCAGCTTTTCCCCATTGGGACAGATCGCTTTCTTAAAATGATCCTTTTTCTGCTTTTTGAACTTCTCAAGATCAATGAAGTTGGGGATAACCTTGATATCTTTCCTTATGTCAAAATGCTCGAACGTCTCCCTCTTCAGATCCTCTGAAACGGAAGTGACAAGATCCGAATGATTTATGCTGAATGTGACAACAGGGGAAAAGCCGGAATCTTTTCCCACCAATGTGATATCCGTTCCATGCAAAGTGGTTATGAATGGAATATCGATGTTTCTGTCCTTCATGATCTGCTGCGCCATGTATGCAGCTGAAGCATGAGGAATGGCGTAGTGGACATGAAAAAGATCTAACTCGGCGTATTTGGCTGTTGACACCATGGTACTTGAAAGAGCCAATTCATAAGGCGGATACTGGAACAATGGATATGAGGGCATAGAAACCTCATGGTAGAAGATGTTCTCATTGAAAAAGTCCAATCTACTCGGCTGGGAATAGGTAATGAAATGGACCTTATGTCCCTTTTTAGCCAGACCTATCCCCAATTCCGTGGCAACAACTCCCGATCCTCCGAAAGTAGGATAGCAAACTATTCCGATGTTCATTGATTCTTCATTTGATGAGCAAATATCGATTCATAAATGATATCCTGGATCCTTGTCCGGATATTCAACTCGATCAGTTTACGGTTTCCGGCATCAGGAAAGGTCCGGTTTGATAGAAAAACAAAGACCAGATCGAATTCCGGATCCGCCCAGGCCATGGTACCGGTAAAACCCGAGTGGCCAAAAGTACTGTATGAACAAAGATCAGATGTCGGCCCCTCACCATATGGGTTTGGTTTATCCCATCCCAATCCCCTTCGGTTTTCCTCTCTGTCCTGGGTGGTAAATTTGGTGATCACGGGTTCTGAAAAGTATTTACTGCCTCCATAGCCGCCACCATTCAGATTCATTTGAAAGATCTTGGCCAACTCCCAGCCGTTGCTAAACATACCCGCATGTCCTCCAACACCTCCCAACAAGGCTGCCCCTTGATCATGGACCGTCCCCTGGATGATCTGATTCCTGAAGTACTCATCTTCCTCTGTCGGAATGATCTCATCCCTTTCAAACTGATCCAATGGATTATAGGCCATCCGCCAGACCCCCATTGGGTCCCAGAAATTCTGTTTGAGGAAATCTTCGATCGGTTGCCCGCTAATTTTTTCTGCTATGGCCTTCAGGACATAAAAACTCAGATCGCTATA
>JANQSY010000010.1 GCA_028279065.1 Cytophagales bacterium | reverse complement strand
TTGCAGGGTTGGGGAAAATGCTGCCCTTTGACTCTCTCCCTATAGTACTCACGGAAGCAGGACCGAATTGAACCCCGGTTATAATACGTACTACGGAAGGATTCAAGGGGCGGTTGGGTGTATTGGTCACTGTGATCGAACTATTTATGTGAACGGTATCCCCTGTGCTCAATACCAGCACTTCTACTTACCTGGGAGTGAACATGCTCTCGTAAACTTGAGCAAGGAGAAATTGAACAAAAAAAAGGGCCATAAAATCCTTTTGCACAATCTTTTTTACCCATTGGGTCAAAGTATCCATTTTGGCAGAAAACAGAGCTGACAAAGAAGAAGGATAAGAGGAATACAGTCGGTAATATCATGTTAAGGCTCATACTCGAAAATAAAAACCTCTCCTTCAAATCGAAGAAGAGGTTCTATATTTTAAAGCATACTATTTTATCGAAATCCGAATAATGGATTCCCTGAGTCCGTCAGAAACTTTTATCAAGTAGTTCCCAGCAGCCTCAGCCGAAATGTCAATTTCTGTTCGACTGTGCTCGGAAGAGGTCAAGATATCTGAAAAGACCCTCTCACCCTTCATATTCAGTATTTCTAAATACACGGTCCCAAGGCTCTCTTGAACGTCAAGAACAAATTTCCCGGAAGAAGGATTTGGATAAATATTTATCGACTCCTTAAAAAGTTGATCATCAATTGCGACAAAAACAAAAACAGGCTGTGCTGTATCATCGAGGCAGGATCCCTCATACGCGGTTAGCCTAACTATCCTGGTTCCTGTAGAAGTATAGGTATGCGATGGGTCGGTGGTATTGGATGTGGTAAAATCACCAAAGTCCCAAAGCACGCTATCAAATGACCCGGTAATGGTATTCGTAAAATCAACAGTTGGTCCATTGATCACATAGGTGAAATCCGAGTTGGGAGTACGGCTTATTATTCCTGTAACTGAAACCGGGAGTGCGTCACAACCATTTGTATTGGTTCCATGGAAATAAAGGGTCTGAGATGAAGTGGCACCTAAAAGAACAATGGTATCCCCGGTTCCAACAAGGTTGGTCAGTGCGGGGTCGTCAAACCATTCCCTGGAATCCGCATTTGTAACCACTGAAAGTGTCAAATTGCCTATTTCACAAGCTTCATCTCCCTGAGTGGACGAAACCACAGCCTGGCTTAGGGGGTCAACTGTTGTTTCAGAAGAATCGTTGGCCGGCAAGCCATCAGGTGAGGAATTCGGATCGCTAGTCCATGCTCTAACAATAATTGGGGATCCGGCCTGGAAGCTCACGCTTCCCAATATCACCTGGGCAGAGCTTGACCCGGAACCACCAAAGGTGTCCAGCAAAGAATTATAATTCACTGGGGGCATGAGGTTCCCGTTAACCTCCCAATTGATGGTGACCGAATTGATCTGGGAGACGCCATAATTTAGAATAGTAGCTGGGACGTTCATGCTGTCTTCACAAAAACTTGCAGGAAGATCCACTGAGACAACTCCAGCATCATTTGATATCCCACTTGAAAGGGGAGTAATGATTACCACACCATCGTTTGAGCGTACCCCTGCTAGATTGTCCTGATTGGCTCCGGAGTTATAGGATCCTCCGCCTCCGCCACCAACCGAACCCGGTGCTCCCTGTCCTGCACCACCTGAATATCCACCTCCTCCGCCACTTCCATAAGTTGTGCTTGGGCTTCCACCACCACCTCCTCCGCCACCGAAGCCTCCATAATGTGTTGAGGCGGTATAACCGTCACCTCCGGTTCCTCCATTAAGGGCGGAAAGTGCAGGAACACCGCTATCCTCGTTGGAAGAGTTGGATAGGAAGCCCGCTCCTCCAGGACTTGCACCATTGCCAGCACTTCCGGGCGAACCAGCACCATCAGCCCTAGCTGCACCTCCAGTAGTGGTTACAGCATCGAGACCCAGTAAAGCAGAGGTCACCGAAATGTTGGATCCTCCGCCTCCACCTGCCACAATCAGAGGTTGGGATGGGGATGCGCTATCCCAAACGAAGGTGCCTCCACCTCCGCCTCGATTGCCTGCTGACACATCATTTATAAAACCACTTTGACCAACCAGAATGTTTAGCACGGTTCCATTCGCAAGTCCGAATTCACCCTTCATCCTCGCTCCTTTTCCACCCGGCCTTGATGTAGATCCTCCGCCCTGGGCTCCAAAAACTTCAATCGAATAAAGTCCACCCGATTGGAGGGTCCATTTTTGTATACCATTGACTGAGGTGACTGCACCAGCAAGCGGGGTCCCTGCATAAACGGTATTCAATTGTGACTGACTAGGGCCATTCCGCCCTGAGGCTCCTCCCGTTAGGAAACAGAAGGCATTCGGTGGGCACAGAAAGGGAGTAGTATAGGTAAATGGTCCTGCCCAGGCAGAAGTATCACCTGTTGGACAAACCTCCCTAACATAGAAATCATAATCTGTTTCTGAGCTCAGGCCGGTAACAGTGGTGCTGGGTATAGAGCTTGGTGTTCCCGCCCCAACCAACGGGTTTCCCTGGGGAACATTCACCCAAAGCCAGGAATTAGATGAACCCCCACTCCAGGAAAGTGAAGCCTGATTCCCTTGAACAGCTGTAAGGGTTATGTTTGAGGGCGGAGGTAAATTCGATTGTAAACCGGCTATTGTAGAATCATTCCCGGTAATGGTATCCTGAACACCATTAGGCATTCTTGTCCATGCAGCAACAGAGTAGACATTATTTGTGGAGAAATTATAGCTTCCCAAGAAAACAGAAGCAGTAGCAGAACCAGTTCCTCCTGCAGTATCTAGGGTGCCAATGAAATTCAAGGAATCCTGAAATACCCCGTCAACCGACCAATATATCTTTGCCGAGTCGATCACATTGGTACCAAAATTTCCGATTGTGGCTACCACGTTATGAATGCCCGGACAAAAGACCGATGGAGAATCAATCGATGAAATCCCTACATCGTTTGCTCCGCTAGGTGGAATATATACTGTGTAATCATGGTAATTTCCATATTGCACGCCCATACAAGGATCAGGGTTCCCGCTTACGGATCCCCCATTTCCACACATAACCCTCATCCTGTGATTCCCTGAAACCGTACCAGCAGGAATAGTAAAGGAGAAATTATAGGTAATGGGAGGTCCTGTTGCCGTGTAATTGTTATACATCAATTCCCCGGGATCATTTAGAACTCCATTGTTATTCAGGTCAATAAATACAGCAATACCGTCCCAACCGGCACATGTTACGGTCATTGGGTTAGGTGTACCAACGGTAAGGTTCCCCACCTGACTGGTATAATCCCAGACCAGGCATCCGCTGGCTGTGTTATTAATCCCACCCACAACCACATTGCTTATGTAATTACCAAATAGGCAACTTCCAAAAGTCGGACTGCAATAGGTTTGAGCATACGAGGAAAATGAAAGGAGGAAAAGAGAAAGGGCAATAAGGCTTTTCACAATAGGATTAGGTTAAATCAATAAGAGTTAAAGTAGAATTCAGTAAGACAAAATTAGGCACAGTTTCAGTGGAGTCAATACACAAAAACTGCTAAATGCCTGCAAATCTTGCATATGCAAAAAGTAAGATCCTTTGCTATAGGAAGCCAATCCCTGCAAAAAAACCAGCACCCTATTGACCTTTGAAAATCCATAGGGATATTCTAAAAATTCATTGATCTTTGAACAGCTGAATTATGGGTGAACCACTCCTTATCCTCGTCAATAACAAAGTGGAAAAACTATGTCGATCCTCCAGGATGATTATTAGTTCTTTGGTGTTTGCGGTTTTGATCGGATTTTTTTGCCAGCCTCTTGTCGCTGGCGGAGGTGAAACCTGTGCCACAGCCACAGTGATCCCTTCCATTCCTTATTTGGATTCCGGCTCTACTTCCTTAGCGATTGACGATTATAACGAGGTCTGCCCCTATCCTAATGCAGGGGGAAGAGATGTGGTTTATCAGTTCACCCCCTCCACAAACCTTGCAGTGGATGTTACTCTGTGCTTTGGCACTACGAACTTCGACACCAAGTTTTATATCTATCAGGATTCCTGCAATGGACCCCTTATCGGTTGCAATGATGACGCATGCTCTGCGCCCTTATTTCCCAATGCATGGGTCAGTAGTTTGAGTGGGGTAAACCTGGGCGCCGGGATCAATTATTACTTAGTCGTGGATGCCTATTCAGGGGGAGACTCTGGTGATTATTCCATAAGCATAGATATTAATTCCTGTCCATCGCCCACGAATCTGGCTACGACAAATATCACCCAATCCTCAGCCAATTCGAGCTGGACATCAAATGGAACAGGTTCCAACTGGATACTCGAATATGGAATCAGTGGATTTACTCCTGGTTCCGGAACATTGGTCAGTACAGCAAGTCCTTCCTACAATTATTCATCTCTCAGCGGATCTACAAGCTACGACTGGTATGTTCAGGAGATCTGTGGAATGGGAGATACAAGTCTTTGGTCCGGACCCTCTGCATTTTCCACCCAATGTCCAGCCATAACGTCCCTACCCTGGACGGAAGGCTTTGAAAACCTATCCACCCTTAACTGCTGGACCCAGGAATTCGTCCAGGGAGGTAATTCCTGGGACTTTTGGACGGGATCGACGGGCGGGAGTATCCTGGCCGCTGCAAATGGAAACCGAAATGCCGTTTTTACAAGTACAAATCCTCCTGCCGAAACCACGAAACTGATCACCCCAACACTTGACCTCAGCAGCATTGCAAATCCCCATCTAACATTTTGGTATGCCCAAGAGGTCTGGTCTGGCGATCAAAATACCCTTGCCGTTTATGTCAGGCAAGCACCTACTTCCCCATGGGTAATGATCTGGGCTGACAGCAGTAATGTTCCATCCTGGAAGGATACCACGATTTCATTGCCCGCCCCTACCACTACCTATCAGATCGGTTTTGAGGCTACAGATAACTGGGGACATGGGAATGTGATAGATAGCGTCCAGATCACAGGATCTCTCTTGCCTCCCGTCGCTGATTTTTCTTATTCCATGAGTGGGTTAGATGTGATCTTCACAGACATATCAGCCGGGGGCCAAGCTATTGCCTGGAATTGGGATTTTGGAGATGGAAACATCGATACCATCCAAAATCCAACACATTCCTATACCACTGCCGGTTCATACACAGTCACCATGACCATTGGTAATTCTGCGGGCTTCGATTTTATCTCTAAGAACATCGCCCTGGTTAATGTGAATGATGCACTGAGTCAATCGCTTAGGGTGTATCCGAATCCGACAAGGGAAACTCTGATCATTGAAGCGGAGAACCACATGATCCATGGTTATTCCATCCTAACCCTGCTCGGCCAAGAGGTTCTCAGCTCAGACAAGGCGTTCGATTCAAAGGCGATTTTAGATGTCTCCTCTCTTGAACCGGGCAGCTTCCTTCTAAGGTTGGAAATTGCCGATTCACCAATCATTCGGAAGATCCTGATCCAGAGATAGAAAGGGGAAGATCAAAACTATCGAAATACTACACTGAGCCCCAATACTGACCTTTGGGATGCCTTGATCGGAAAAACCCTAGCTTTAGGTGAAACCAACCAGAAAAAAATGAGAACTACTACGTACTACCTCTTGGGATTGGGAATGCTATTGTTTGCATGTCAGCCCCCTGTCGACAACAGTGCAAAGGAAGCCTTTGCGAAAAATTCCGAAGTTGTCATGGCCTACTTGGATGCATGGGAAAACGAAAGTGACAATTACGCAGATCTATTTGCGGATGATTATCTGAGTATCCCCACATCATTCGGCTCCCCTGATTCACTTGTTTTAGAAGAATACCTGAAGAACACCATGGAAACCTGGGCGGCAATGGATTTCCAGGCTCCTGATGACATTGTTCTACTTCCAGGGGTAAATCAGGATAGCAAGGAAATGGATGGCTCGGTAAGGTACTACGGGGTATGGACCGTTTCCATTCCGGCCACCGACTCAACCCCATCAGTTGAAGGCGATATCAAGATCTATCAGAGTTTTGATTTTAATGAGGAAGGAAAGATCCTGGTTCTTCAGTCCTATGGGGACTGGGGAGGAATGTCAGAATACTTTGAGGACGCCCTTGAAGGCGAGGAAGAGGATGGAGAGGATATGGCGGAAGGAGAAGAAATGGAATAATATCCACTGATCAGGAAACTAAAGCCGCTTTTCAGCGGCTTTTTTATTGAACTATTCTACGATCAATCTTTTTGTTGCACAATTTCCTAGTCCGTCCAAATGCTTAATAAAATAGATGCCAGGAAGTAGCCCTTCCACGCCTATTTTGTATTCATGCCGCTGAATGTGGATCTTTTCGGAAACCCTGATGCCTTTTTGGTCATAAACCTCAACAATCCCACCTGGATTTTGGTATTCAGTAAGTTTCAGAGTAACGCTTTTTGAAGCTGGATTTGGAAAGAGCTCGAAAGAACTGCCTTCAATTTTTTCGGCCAATCCGGTGGAAATATCAGTCACCTTATAGATGATGCCATTGTTCATAGATGCCACATAAACCTCCCCATGCCGGTCCTCACCAAAAGCAACAAAATAATTACCCCCAGGAACTACGCCATGGTCGATCATATTGAAAGCGGAATCGAGAGTGCGTATCCATCCGCCACAGGCATCCGAAAATATATAGTGCCCATATAATCTTGGGAATTCGTTGCCCCGGTAAACCCTCCCTCCGGTTACGGAGCAGCCATTTCCAGCTTGGGCGTATTCATAAACCGGATCAACCATAGTTGAATCTGGTGGACAACCAGCGGGATTGAATACATGTGCTCCTTCACGGCATCTCCAGCCATAGTTCTCACCTCCCATGCTGGAGGCCGGTTGAAAATCGATCTCCTCCCAATCGTTCTGACCTACATCACCCATCCATATATCTCCGGTCAGCCTGTCAAAACTGATCTTCCATGGATTGCGAAGACCGTAAGCCCAGATCTCCTCTCTGACAAAAGAGCTCATTCCTACAAAGGGGTTATCAGGTGGAATTCCATAGGGCATGGCGGTATTGATATTGATCCTTAGGATCTTTCCCAACACAGTAGTAAGGTCCTGAGCCCTATCACCGGGATCCCCACCTGAACCGCCATCCCCAAGTGCTATGTAGAGATAACCATCAGGGCCGAATTCGATCGATCCTCCATTGTGGTTTTGAAAGGGTTGATACTCTTTCATGATCAAAAACTCTGAATTGGGGTCTGCACTATCAGGATCATTGCTGGTCTGAAAAAGTGAAATCACCGTGCTGTCACCTGCGTCATTATAGTGCACAAAAAAGCTTCTGTTCAGTGCATAATCCGGGTGAAATGCAAGTCCCAAAAGCCCTTGTTCATTTGCTGCATCATTTACCCGACTTCGGATGTCGAGAAAGGGCCTGGGGTTCACCTGTCCAGTAGAATCCACTATCCATATCATTCCCCTTTGTTCCAGTATGAATAAGCGGTCATCACCTACGTTCTGGATATCAACCGGCCTGGTGAATCCGGAAGCAAAGTTTTGCAGATCCACTACGGGCTGCTGGGCGAAGGTGAAGAAAGGTAGAATCAGTAATACAAGAAGGCGTTTCATCAAGAGATCGATATAAATACAGTTAGAACTAACCATAAAGTTAACTCCTAAATTTCTTCAATGCCTCTTTTATGCTTTCTTGAAGAAAGAAGAGGGCTCTTATGTTACCGATTGATCTTAGCCTGAGCTGCTGAGATCCTTGCTATTGGCACCCTGAAGGGAGAACAGCTCACATAATTCAAACCTGCCCTGTCAAAAAACTCGATCGATTCAGGATCTCCTCCATGCTCACCACAGATCCCCACCTTCAGGTCGGCCTTGGTTTCCCTACCCCTCTGGGTGCCCATTTCAACCAACTGCCCAACTCCTTCCTGATCCACGGTCTGGAATGGATTGCTCTTAAGTATTCCCTTGTCCTCATAGATCTTCATGAACCTTCCCGCATCATCCCTGCTATAGCCATAGGTCATCTGGGTAAGGTCATTGGTCCCAAAAGAGAAGAACTCTGCATGAGAAGCGATCTGATCAGCGACAAGGGCGGCCCTTGGGATCTCGATCATGGTCCCTACCTTGAACTCAATGCTATCCCCCTTCTCCTCAAATACCTTTTGGGCCTCTTCCCTGATAATATGCTCCTGCATGATCAATTCCGGAAGGGTGCCTGTCAGTGGTACCATGATCTCAGGCACGGCTTTTATGCCCTTTCTTTTCAATTCCAGGGCCGCTTCAAGGATTGCCCTGGTTTGCATCTGGGTGATCTCAGGATAGGTATTTCCAAGCCTGCATCC
>JANQSY010000127.1 GCA_028279065.1 Cytophagales bacterium | reverse complement strand
CATAGGCACCTATTGGAACCCTAATGATACTGGCGATTGGGAAATTCCCCTGGGTGATAAAGCATGATTTGGAAAGCTCTTCAACCAGCTGATTCAATCCGGGCCAGATATAATCAGCAAATTGTACCTCTACAATCGGTTTTGCTCCAACCGCTGACATACCTGCAGTGGATCCTACAATGTAGGCTTCCTGTATTGGAGTATTAAAAACACGATCATCTCCATACTTCTTGGCCAATAATGCAGCCTCCCTGAATACCCCTCCTAGCCTTCTTCCGACATCCTGACCATAAAACAAGGCTTCAGGGTGATCCCTGAGGATCTCATCAAGGGCATGAAGAGCTGAATCTACCATGATCACCTTTTCACCCTTTTTAGGCTTCCTCTCCCCTTCCTCTTTTGTGACAGGGGTTGGGGCAAATTCAAAATGGTTAGCCATTTCTATATCCGGATCCGGGGAATTCTTCGCATACTCAAAATCCTTTTTAACAAGAGATTTGGTCTTTTTGGTGATTTCCTGGATACTTTTTTCCTCTATCCCTTCTGCCCTCAGTTTATCCTTTAGGATTGGAAGAGGGTCATATTTGGTATGTTCCTTTAGGTCTTTTTCTCCCCTGTACCATTCCCTCCTGACACCAGATGTATGATGTCCCAACAAAGGACATGTCGCATGCACCAGTATTGGTCCTTTCCGCTGCCTGACATGATCAAAAGCCCTGACCATCCCCTTATATGATTCTTCAAAATCATAGCCTTTTATCCTCATCCTCTCCATGCCTTTGAAACCGGCTGCATATTCATAGGCATCCATAGCTCTCATCTCATCCCCCGTAGCGCTTATTCCCCAATCATTGTCCTGAATCAAATAAAGAATAGGAAGCTTTTTTAGGACCGCCATCTGAAATGCCTCCGCAACCTCCCCCTCAGTTACGGACCCGTCACCAAGTGAGCAAAGGACAACTGGCTTTTGTTTTCCCCTTGCTTTTAACAGCCCTCTTCCTTCAAGATATTGAACCCCGTGCGCCATTCCTGTAGCCGGGATGGCCTGCATTCCCGTAGCCGAACTCTGATGAGGAATAGTCGGAACCCCCTTCCTCCTGATAGCCGGATGGCTGTAGTAAGAGCGTCCTCCGGTAAAAGGATCGTCCTTTTTTGCCATTAGCTGCATCATCAATTCCCTGGGTTTTAAGCCAAAGCCTAGCAGGATGGATTCGTCCCTATAATATAGGGCCGCATAATCCTTATCATCCATTTGAAAAGCCGTGGCAAGCTGGATGGCTTCATGACCCCTCGACGTGCTGTGAACGTATTTGCTCACAAAATTCATTTCTTCATCGTACAATTCCGCCATGTGACGGGCAGTTTGCATCAACTCAAAAGCTTTTAGAAGTATCTTTTGATCGACTCCGGAATCAGAAGCTCTAAGAGCTGGTTTTGACTTACTTTTGACGGCCATTAAGGGTTCTTGAATTTCGCTGTGAATATAGCAAGTTTGCACCCTCTATGGGCTCAAAGGCTTTAAAAACCTATGTTTTCAGGACTTGACACCAGCATTACACTATTTCTAAACGGGATAAATTCTCCTTTTTGGGATAAGGTCATGATTTTTGTCACAACTCAGGAAACCTGGTATCCACTCTATGCAATTATTCTGATCTTTCTCGGATTTCAACAAAAGAAAGGGTTCTTCATGAGCATTTTTCTGATCGCACTCATGATCACTCTTGCAGATCAAACATCGAGTGGATTTTTAAAGCCAACGGTAAAAAGGTTAAGGCCATGCCATGAACCAGATATCAAAGAAATGATCCATGCCCCTAATGGCTGTGGTGGGCAATATGGATTTACCTCCTCACATGCATCCAACCATTTTGCGGTCGCCTTCTTTCTTTTTCCATTGTTCAGAAAGAGGATCAAGTGGAGCTGGGTTCTGATCCCCTGGGCAGCATTGATAGCTTACTCAAGGGTGTATTTGGGTGTACACTATTTCGGGGATATTCTGATCGGTGGCTTGATCGGCGCCGGATACGGACTCCTTGTATTTAAGTTAGGAGATTTCCTATCAAACCGGACCGGGGTAAAATTCAGTCTTTAATGAAATAATCATTTCTGATCAGGGAACCTAGCAGCCCTCCTACTCCGGCAACCAATCCACCTATCAGCGCAGAGACAAGGATCATTAAGCTTCCACTTGGCAAGGAGAACATCTCAGCCATTCTCCCAGAGAGTAATCCATCGTTTTTGGTGTCCAGGACAAAGGCAAGAACAGTCCAGGTAAGAAAAACACCTAGCAGGGAAAAGAAGAACCCTGCCCAACCATTTTTTGAAAAGAGAGTTCCACCCAAAACACCCAGTAGGAAAACCGACCACCATGGAAAGATCCAGCCTATCAAAAAACTTCCGATAAATGAAAAGATCAATGTTTTCATCAGTTTTTGCTTATCGTCCAGGTTGCGAGGTTTTTCTCTTCTTCTAGCTCATCCATTTTTAAAAGCTTAAGCCTGGGAAGATCTCCACTATACCAGGATTCCAAAAGGTTTGAATAATAAAAACTTCCAGGGTTACCTGATTGCCCACCTGGGATGGCTCCATATCCTTCAGGCTCCTCTTTCATCTCTACTACCATCCTCCAGCTTGGGCCATGTTTGTGTTGCTGCTGGTTTACAATATGCTTTCCTCCCCCTATCGGCAATCCATAGATCCCCATTCCCGGGATCTCGGCAAGGTGGGGAACAGAGGGATTATTGACCTTGCTCCAATTCCAATCATTTGGATCTTCACCAAACCTTTTGACAAGTTCCTTGGTAGCCAGCTTAAATGACCTTGTAATAACAAATGCTCTCGTCTCAGTCTGGTCATCAGTCTTTTGATCATCAAACCATGGGGCTTCAGTTGAATCCAGGATCATGTCAGCTGTGATGAGAGGGTCTGGTTTAACCAAACCGCTTTGAGTAATAAGGTCGTCCTCCCAAAGTTTTCTTTCAAGGTATTCCCACCAAAAAACAAAGAGACTGGCTCCTACCTGCTCGGGATCCATAAAACGATTCCATGACGAGACAAGAGATAAGGCCTCCAATTCAGGATCTGTCAGGTCATCCTTAATGACACTTTTAACCATTGCATCGAGGGCTTTTTCAGCCAAAAGGTTTTTAGTATCCAATTGTAGGTCCATTAGATCCTTTGGCGAAGCATTATTCATTTCGCTCAAAATCTGATTGATCCTCCGTCCCCTCATATATGGATCATAATCCCATTGGATATAGTAAGGGTATGTGGAATCAGCACTATGCTGATTTGCGGAACTTACATAGCCTCTGGCCGGATTTTTTATGTGAGGATTTTGATCAAAAGGGATCCTTTCATCCCAAAGGTGGGAAGGGTCTTTTCCATCAAGAAGGAATTTTCCTTGATCCTTCCACTTCAGTGGAAGCTTTCCTATCACCCACAATGCGATATCACCCTCCGTCGTGGCAAAAACAAAATTCTGAGAAGGACATACGTAGGTCGAAATCGCCTCAACACATTCATCGTAATTTCTTGCCCTATTTAGTCTTAAGAATGTAGCCAACTCGTTTGAGGGTTCATGAGCGGCCCACTTTAAAGCAAATCCATCTGGTGCAATGCCCTTATACCTGGGAATTGTGATTGGGGCTTCATTTTCTTTTCCCAGATAGGCCACAGGTCCAAAATGAGTGATCGGTATCGAGATCTCCTTTTCCTTCCCATCACGGATCCTGATTTTTTCCTTTATGAATTCGGTTCTTAGCCATTCTCCATCATATAGGTATTCCTCCATTGATTCATCCCTGAACTCTATCTTATACCAATCCATAATGTCCGGGCCTACATTGGTTGAGCCCCAGGAAACCTTTTCATTAAAACCCAGGATCACACCAGGGGATCCCGGAAAACTTGCTCCAAATGAATTTACCCCCGGAGCATTTAGGTGTATGAGCATCCAGATGGAGGGTAATCTTTGATTCAGGTGGGGATCATTAGCAAGGATCGGGCTGCCGCTTTTGGTCCTCGATCCACTTACCGCCCAATTGTTGCTGCCGTTATCAGGATGAGGTTTTATTGGGGCTTCCATTCCAGTTACAGGGAGGATAGGGTTCTTAAAATTGGACGGCTGTTCTGGGATCTTAAGGGTATCAAACTCAAAGGGAGTTCCGGATGGAATGATCGGTTCTACATCCTTGTGATCCGATGGAAAAATACTTTGAAAAATATCATAGCCGTATTTACCAAGCAACTCTGATTTTGCAAAATCCTCCTTATCCTCGGTAAGGTCCCAGGACATATACTTCAAGAATAAGGCGGTTTTATAAGGGGTCCATGGCTCAGGAGAATAATCCAGTATTTTGTATTCAAGAGGATAGTCTTCCTCATCCAGTGTTTCTAGATAAGCGTTGACCCCAAGAGAATAAGCTTTAATAGCGGTCCAGGTCAGATCATCTTTTTGTACCTCTTCCATGGTTTTATGTGCTGACCATGGCATCCCTATCCTTCTTTGAAATTCATCTATCTGTAAGGCCTTTTCTCCAACAATTTCGCATAACCTTCCAGCAGCAAAATGTGTTTGAAATTCCATTTGCCAGAGTCTGAGTTGTGCAGTGACATAGCCTTGGGCAAGGAACAGATCATGATCATTATTTGCATAGATATGAGGGATTAACCTATCGTCCCAAATAATTCTGATCTCATCTCTTGAACCCTCGATTCTGACTTCACCTGATTCGAAAGGATTTTTTGATTCGGTATTTGCCCAAAAACCAGAGAAAGGGTTAAGCAGTTTACCCAATGGTGGAACATCCTCGATCTTGTTGTTCAAAATCAAAATCAGAAATGTTCCAATAATGAGGGTTAAGACTTGCTTTACCTTTGCCATTTAGATATTTTAATCGCCAACAAAGAAAGCCACAAATTGAAAGATTCCTTCCAATATTTCACTCTTTTATTGCTGCTCTTCCTATTAGTTAACCCTGCCCAGGGCCAATTTTTTACCGGTAGGCTGACTATTGAGATCAAGATCCATGAGGAAAACAAATGGAGCAGTTTTACTTCCAGAGATTGTATGATCAAGGTAAACTATCATGAAGGCTATTTCAGTTTCGATATATATGCTGACAAAGTTTTTTCTAAGGATGGCCTCTCTTCGAATGAAGAATTTCTTTTGTTTATCTCAGGGACTGAATACGATCATATTTCATTCTATGGCAGCTTTCCCACACAACCCAATTACATGTTCGAGAATCCAACTCAGAATGTAAAAGGAGACTTTTCCATGCCAACAGGAAAGTTCAAAACCGAACTCGTAATGAGAACCACTATGGTGGAAAACAATGAAACCCGAATGCAACTTTTGGTGGAAAAAACCCTGAGGAGTCCACCATTAAAAGAAGGTAGAGAAATTCTTTTCATGATCAATGGAATCATGAGGAGACAAGATTAAAATGGTAACTAAGATTGGAAGGGACATCGCCCTTGCCAAAGACCTACTTATGAATGGAGAATTGGTTGCGGTGCCAACTGAGACGGTGTATGGATTGGCTGGAGTGATCAATTCTGATAAAGCTATCCGAGAAATCTTTCAGGTCAAATCCAGACCTTCTTATGATCCCCTGATCGTGCATGCAAGTAATTTGGAAACCCTTAAGTCGACATTGATCGGTTCTCCATCAAAAGAATTGGATCTTCTTGCGGAGGAATTCTGGCCTGGCCCCCTGACCATTGTAGTTAAAAAAAAGGAAAGCGTTTCTGGTCTGATCACCGCAGGATTGGATACTGTGGCGATAAGAATCCCGAACCATCCCCTTTTGATCGAACTTCTTGAAGAATTAGAAACTCCCATTGCAGCACCGAGTGCCAACCCCTTTGGGTATGTAAGTCCCAGCACCCCCCAACACGTATGGGATCAACTGGCCGGAGAAATAGGATACATTTTGGATGGCGGGGATTGTCAGGTTGGGCTGGAATCCACAATATTGGATCTAAGCAAGGAGGAACCAAAGATCCTTCGAAAGGGAAAGATCTTACCTGAAGATATCGGGAAGGTTATCTCAAAAAAGGTAGAATACAGCAAAGACAAAGATCCGGCAGTTGCCCCAGGTAATTTTGGAAAGCATTACAGTCCAAACACACCAGTAAAAGTTTTTGGCGAAGGAAAAATGGAAATAGAAGATCCCGATTCTAAGAACATAGCTTATATCTTTTTCAATAAAAAAACAGATGATCTCCTGCCGGATCAGCAAATGGTTCTTTCTGAGGAAGGAAACCTTGAAGAAGCAGCCAGAAATCTATACAAAGCCCTTCGAAAATTTGACTCAGCAGAATACACCCAAATACAAATTGAACTAGCCCCGGAAAAAGGCCTTGGAATGGCAATAAATGACCGGATTATTCGAACTACAAAGTCCTTATAAGCGTATATTTGCATAAAAAAGATATGTCAAGGTTTATTGTTTTTCTCCTCTTCATAGGATTTGCCTGTTCATCTCCTGAAGCTCAGCAAGAGCAGGAATCCTCCACCCTGGAGGAGCCTATGGCGGAATTCGCTTTTTATGGTGACACCATTAACCCTACAGGGTCTTCGATGCTGAGCGAGGTTGTTGAATTGGTTGACCAAAACGGAGAAGCATCTGCAAAAATTGAAGGAACAATTACCTCCTGCTGCCAGAAAAAAGGCTGTTGGATGAAGATGGAAGTGG
>JANQSY010000125.1 GCA_028279065.1 Cytophagales bacterium | reverse complement strand
GCTGGAACTGGGTTTAGGGATGGGCCCAGGTTATTATCCAAACCAAAGCAATTCTTTTGGATACATAGGGGACATTCAATTCAGAGCAAGGTATTTCTTTGGGAAGCCCAAAAACTAGATTTGGAATGGAACCCATACAAATCAAAAAAAGTTGAAATTTAAAGGCCCAACTTTCGTAAATTCCCAATTCGACCTTTCACTTGTTGGTACCTTTTGCCTATATAGACATGAAGTGTTTGGTCAATTTCATTACCTCTATAACCCTTATCATCATAATAGGGTATGAGCCTGGTTTAAGTCAAAACCTGGTCCAAAATGGAAGTTTTGAAATTTACCATTCCTGCCCTAACACTCATAGTCAACTCGACTCTGCCGTAGGCTGGAATAATCCCACTCAGGCAAACCCAGACTATTTTCATTTTTGCTCAGGAACCAATTGCCACAATTGCGTCCCAGGCAACTTCAATGGCTTCCAAGCTCCGAATTGCGGCCAGGCTTACATTGGCCTGTATGCCTATCATCCACCAAATTCATACAGAGGATATGCCCAAACCAAATTGACTTCTCCCCTTGTGTCTGGAGAAAGATATCACGTATCGTTTGATGTAAGCCTTGGAGATGAACATGGTACAGCGATCACAAATTTGGGGGTCTATTTTTCAAAGCCAGCTATTACAAGAAATGACCAATTGGCCTTTTCCCAATATCAGCCCCAGATTCTTAACCCCGACTCCATTTTTTTGGATGAATATGTTGGCTGGCAAACCATTCAAGGGATCTATACAGCTAATGGCAATGAAGAATTCATCACCATAGGAAACTTTCTCCCCGACAGCCTGACAAACACAAAAAACAATACCCCCGGGCTTGATCCAAGGTCATATTACTACATCGACAATGTAAAGGTTTACCAGGTCGGAAACCCTGATTGCGAAAATGTAATTTTCGACTCACTCTTCATTTGTAATGGGGATAGCATTTTTCTTGAAAAAGAATACAGAAAGGTTGAAGGGGTATACTATGATACTGTTACAAATATGGGATTATGTTGTAGGGAGATCTACATTACAGATTTGGAAGTCAAGGATTGGTTAGAAATCGACACAGTTATTTCCCTGAACTTGTGTACTGACGATAGCTTGTTCATTGTTGGGCAATGGATAAAACAACCCGGGACCTACTTAGACACCATAGATAATCGAAATATCTGTAGGTACGAAAACACCACATATCAGGTATCAGAAAGAGAATGGGATTGGAGATATCAATTTGACACCATAAGGATCTGTAATGGGGATACCTTATACCTCAATGGCGAAATGGTAAGCGAACCAGGGGTATATATTGACACCATTTCAGAAAAGGAAAACTGTAAGGTCATTGTCCAGGAAACACATTTGGAGATCATTGGGGGACCCTTTAAATCCATTCCGGAAATTACAGCCGGTTGCAGGATGGGACCAGCATACGTTTCAGCCACTTCGCCCGGGACAAGTTACTTATGGAGCAATGGTTCTACTGATTCGGTAACCAGATACAATGTCTCCGGGGTCCATTGGGTAACCCGTCGGAGGGGAGATTGTGTTCAAACGGATAGCTTTGAAGTGATCATCTTCAATCGGTCATTCTTTTCGATTGGGGCGGATACCAGCATCTGCGCCGGTGATACCATGACCCTAAAGACCAACCTTCAAGGGGCGAATTTTTTGTGGAACACCGGTGAGGAAGGTAGCCAGATCAAGATCACCAAACCCGGCAAATACTGGGCTGAATGGGTCAACTTTTTTTGTTATAGCATCGCGGAAGTTGAGGTTGGGGAGAATACATCTTGCGATGTCATTTTGATCCTTCCCAACATTATAACCCCAAATGGTGATGGAAAAAATGACATTCTTGAACCAGTTTCCATCAACGGAATTGAAGAATTGGAAATCAAGATCTACAATCGTTGGGGCAATCTTGTGGGTAGTTCTAACGACCTCCGCATTGGATGGGATCCCGGCGATCTCCCTTCAGGAGATTACTTCTATGAGGTAAAGTATTGGGGGTTTGTTTATCAGTTGGGTTCTAAGAAAGGCTCGTTCAAAATACTTCGTTAATGACTCTATTTTCCTTTAAAGATTTTAATTGCTTGAATAATGTGAACTAATCAAATAAGTCATACTGATTAAAACGTTAAATTGTAAAAGTTCATCCCTGCGAATCCTTTAATAGACCTTTCACTTTTTCGCGCCTTTTGCCTTAATGAACATGAAGTGTCTGGTCAATATATTAACCTCAGCTTTTGCACTATTTCTTTTTGGGTATTTCCAATGCAATGGACAAAACTTTGTCCAGAACGGGAGTTTTGAGGTTTCTTACTCCTGCCCAGATTCTCACAGCCAGTTAGATTCAGCAATCGGCTGGAAAAATCCTACTGCCGCTAATCCTGACTATTTTCATTTTTGTTCAGGCACGAATTGTCAGAATTGCGTCCCAGCGAATTTTAATGGATTTCAAGCACCAAGTTGTGGCCAAGCTTATATCGGGCTTTTTACTTATCATCCTCCCAACTCATACAGGGGCTACGCACAGACAAAATTCATCTCACCGATGGTCCAGGGAGCACAATACCTGATCTCCTTTGAGGTCTCATTGGGAGACAATCATTCTACGGCAATTTCAAACATTGGAGCCTATGTCTCAATGGTGCCCATTTCAAGACAGGACAACCTTCCATTTTCTCAATACCAACCACAGGTCAAAAATCCAAGCTCTAAAATTTTGGATGATAAAACGGGCTGGCAAATCATATCTGGGAACTACACTGCCACTGGAGGTGAGGAATACCTTACAATAGGAAACTTCCGGCCTGATAATCTTACAAACTTTGATGCTCTTCCGAACGGCACTGATCCCCGATCATATTACTTCATTGACAACGTAAGGGTAGTAAGACAGGGAACCATTTGCAATGAGGCTTTTAGGGATTCAATCTCCATCTGCCTGGGGGATAGTGCTTTAATAATGGGGCAATATCAAAAGATGGAGGGGATCTATACTGATACGATTGCCGGGACCGATACCTGTTGCCAACAGGTGTTTCAAACCAAACTGATTGTAAATGATTGGGTGCCGGTGGGCCGAACAATACCCATTGATCTATGTGAAAACGATAGTATTTTCCTTGCTGGTCAGTGGATCGACCAACCAGGTATATATTACGATACCATTTTGGAAAAAGGCAACTGTGAGATCGTTTCGGTGACCTATGAAGTAAGTCGAAAAGAATGGGAGTGGAAAACCCAATCCAACACAATTGCATCCTGTATTGGAGATACCATTTGGTTTAACGGGGTTCTTTTTGATAGCCAAGGATCTGTGGTTGACACTATCACAGATCACCCCAACTGCCAAAGGGTTATCTCAACCACCTATCTGATTTTTGCTGATGTCCCTTTTATAGAAATTCCAAAGGAAATTACGGGCTGTAAAGGCGGGGGCGCGGTTGTCTCTGCCACTACACCAATTGTGAAATACCTATGGAGTAACGGGGCAACAGATCCGGTGGTAACTTTCAAAAACTCAGGTCAATATTGGGTTCAAAGAACATATGGAAATTGTACCCGCATAGATACATTTCAGGTTATAATATATGACCCCTCCTTATTCTCAATTGGAGAAGGTACAGGAATCTGCCCTGGCGATACCCTGGTTTTAGAGGCCAATGTAGATGTAGGGCGGGTTCGTTGGAAAAATGGTTGGGTTGGGAAAAAATTAAAGATCACTGTTCCGGGAAATTATTGGGCAGAGTGGAAAGAAAAATCCTGCAATGCATTCGCATCGGTATTTATAAGGGAAAAAAAGAACTGTGAGCTTGCCCTGGAAATACCAAACCTCCTTACCCCTAATGGAGATGGTAAAAATGACATCCTGGAACCCATCGAAATAAAAGGAATAAAGCAGATGAGTACCACCATCTACAATCGATGGGGGAAAAAAGTAGGAAGTTCCAATGAACAAATGATCAACTGGGACCCAGAGGATCTTCCGGCAGGAGATTACTTTTATGAGGTGGTTTACTCAGGTTTCGTTTATCCCATTGGGACAAAAAAAGGTTCCTTCAAAATCGTGCGCTAATCCTCAAGGTCCACAGCCTTGATCTCAGCTGACAGGATCATCTCATTGAATTTTGGGATCCTGTCGCCTTTGATCGATTCCCATGAATTCAATTCCGTTTCGATCTTGGCCTTTAGCTCTTTAAAAACCTCCATAGCTTGAGCGGTAGGTGGACCATCACTATATCTGATATTGCTTCCTACGCCCGAGAGTTTGTCATTCAGTCGGATTGGGAAATTGAGCGGGTCCTGAGGGCTTTGGTTTTTAGTCTGGTATAATGCCTTCTCTATCTTTCCCATGTCCTTTAAAAGATCTTTGGAATAATCTATGATCTCGGCATTTTTTGCGGTATCCAATTTGGAATTCCAGGAACTGATCTGACCTCTTGCCTTTCTTATCTCCTTGATACATTTATGTGTACTCGTAAGAAGGTCATTGACATCAAGGGCGGCCTGGAGCCTCATCTTATATTCCTCCAATGTCATGGAATTTCGAGGGTCCGGCAAAAGCTTGAAAACGCTTTCAAAGCTGTCCTTTTCAACGATGAGGCGAACCCGGTATTCACCGGGTATGGCCGAAGGGCCGGCCAGGCCGCCTGCCCAAAGGATCATCTTTGGGAATCCCTCCGCATCAGGATATCTCGTGTTCCAAACAAACTGATTCATCCCCTCCTTTTGATCTTCAAGTTTTCCAAGACTATGGTTCTCTCCCAACTCATCCTTGTTAAAAGAATTCGAAAAATGACGGATCATGCCTCCATCTTTTTCCAGGATCTTAAGCCCTACCTTCAAGGTAGAATCAACCTTTCCAGCCAATTCATACCTGATGATAACTCCGCTAGGAGGATTTTGGCCGCTGCTTTTGCCTCCCCGTCCCCCAGAGATCATATAGGTGTCCCTGGGAGAAAACAGCCTGTTTTCCTTTGAAAGACCCGAACCTGCAACTTCCAATAGAGGTGAAAGGTCATCCAGAACCCAAAGGCTTCTCCCCTGGGTTGCTACCACCAGATCGCCATTTTTTACCCGCATATCAGTGATGGGAACTTGTGGCAAATTTTGTTGAAATGGCCTCCAATTGGAACCATCATCGAAGGAGATATATACTCCCTTCTCTGTTCCGGCGAACAACAAGCCCTCCCTTTCCGGATGGGACCTGATCACCCTGGTAAATTCATTGCCCGGGATACCGGAATCTATCCTCTTCCATGTTTGTCCGTAGTCAGTGGTTTTCAGAAGATAAGGATGAAAATCGTCCAGTTTGTACCTTGTTGCCGCAACGTAAAGTCCTCCATCCTTCTCGGGATGTGGCTCGACTGAATTGATCATGGCCCATTCTGGCAGTTGATCAAATGAAGGGGAAATGTTTTTCCATGTTTTTCCCCTGTCCTGGCTAACATGGATCAATCCATCATCAGACCCTGCCCAAAGTACATTTGGGTCATTGCTCGCCTCACAGGCAGCAAATATGGTCCCATAATACTCAACGGAGGTGTTATCCTTGGTGATAGGTCCACCAGAGGATTCCATTTTTGTGCTGTCATTTCTTGTGAGGTCAGGGCTTATAGGCTCCCAACTTTGACCTTTATCAAGACTTTTGAAAAGGACATTTCCCGCCGCATAAAGAGCATGGTCTTCAGCCTTGGAAAAGAAAAGAGGGAAATTCCATTGAAACCGGTATTTTAGATTCTTTGCTCCCCACCCCATTGGGTTATCAGGCCAAACCGTGACATTATGGTATTCCTCGGTCCTGTGATTGTATTTCGAAAGGTACCCATCATAGGAACCCCCAAAAACCACATCCTCATCCTCAGGGTCTATGGCGATATGACCCGACTCACCGCCTGCGGTAGGCTCCCAATCCCTTTCTGTTATTCCCCTCCAGGAGGTACTCCTATGGGGTATCCTGACTGTTGAATTGTCCTGTTGGGCTGCATAGATCCTGTAAGGAAAATGGTCATCGGTGATCACCCTGTAGAATTGAGCTGTAGGCTGGTTTTGATAGGTTGTCCAGGAATCACCGCCATCAACAGAAACCTGCCCTCCACCATCATCAGCGATTATCATATTCAGCGGATCATTTGGGTTGATCCAAAGGTCATGATGGTCACCATGAGGGGTTGAGATCCGTTCATAACTCTTCCCCCCGTCCTTTGAGCGGTGGAATCTGACATTGACCACATAAACCTGGTCTTCGTTTTTGGGATCGGCATAGATCCTTGAATAATACCAGGCCCTTTGCCTTAATTTTCTTTCCGAATTAATGAGCGACCAGGATTTCCCGGCATTATCGGACCTGAATACTCCACCATTCTTGTTTTCCACAATGGCCCAAACCCTGTTGGAGTTCTTCGGAGAAACAGCCAACCCTGATATGCCCCAGATCCCCTTAGGAAATCCATCATTTTTGGAGATATCCTTCCAATTTTCACCCCCATCCGTTGATTTCCATATCCCCGAACCCTTACCTCCGCTTTCAAGGCTATAAGGTGTTCTTCTGATCCTCCAAAAGGATGCATAGATGATCCTTGGATTGTTTGGATCAAGGATCAGGTCGACCGCTCCGGCATTTTCATTAACAAAGAGGACCTGCTTCCAATTTTTGCCTCCATCAGTGCTTTTGAATACCCCCCTTTGTTTGTTAGGACCAAACAAATGACCCAAGGCAGCTACATAAATTGTGTTTTCATCCCTGGGGTGTATACGGATCCTGGGAATATGCCTGCTGTCCTTAAGTCCTACATTTTTCCATGATTTTCCAGCATCAGTACTCTTCCACACGCCCTCTCCATGAGAAACATTCCCTCGAACCGTAACCTCTCCTCCCCCAACATAGATCACATTGGGGTCTGATTCTGCAACTGCAATAGCACCTATAGACCCACCAAAGAAGCCATCGGAAATATTCTGCCAACTATTCCCGGAATTTGTGGTCCTCCATACACCCCCTCCGGTAGACCCCATATAGAACAGTCGGGGATCACCGATTACACCTGTAACGGCAGCGGATCTTCCTCCCCTGAAAGGCCCTATGCATCTATAGTTTAGTTCTCGTAATTGAACGGTATCAAGACTAAAACCGCCTGATCTTTTGCTTTTCTTCTGAGAAAATGAGTTCCCGGAAACCATTAAAAAAATGGCTCCAAGGATTAGTACTTTTTTAAATGACATAATGGATTGGCAATTAACGGTTGAATGGAGCTGTACCTCCTGAACCAAGATCGTTAATGTAAAGTTTATGGTTTTCGTTGACCTTATAGGTTTTATACTTGAGGGACCTCATCCAGAGCCCATAGGCTATCGACACTACGGCGGCAGT
>JANQSY010000103.1 GCA_028279065.1 Cytophagales bacterium | reverse complement strand
ATTAGTGGCTCCGGTCCACTCAGCAGCCACCCTCATCCTCAAAGCGGTGTCGAGCGCTGTAGTTGCGGGCAGAACAATTGATCCGGTATGGACATTATTATTATCATTGAGGGCTTCAAACACGAGCTCCCCTGTGACATCAAATGCTCCATCATTGTTCAGGTCTATCCAAACCTTAACATTTTCACTGCTCAGTCCCGGACCATTGGTGGTTATAGATATCGGAACACTTAAACCTACGGTAACATTGGTCGAGTCGGTACATGAATAATCATGGTAAGAGACGCTGGATGCCGAGTTAATGAACCCGGTGTTTTTGTTAATGCTTCCCAAGGTGACATTTCTGATACCCATTTGGAATATCGGTGCGTTGGGATCTGTCGGTCCACCCGGGGTACAAAGGGCAGGCTTAGGACATTGGGCCTGGATAAAGTTTGAAAACAATAAAGGCCAAAGGATCAATAATAGCTTTCTCAAATACAATCTTTTTTACGTGTTCCACCCGATAAAAATGTCTGCAAAGATAGCAATTAAACCAAGGTCTTACCTGAATGGTTTTAGTTCCTAACTAAGCTACACGAAATATCTGCGTTTCCGGTTGGATTTTTTTGAAATGATAGTCTAATTCTTGACCAACCAAGGCTAATTTCTCTTGGAGCGTAGGAAAAAGGAAAGTATCGATAAAGCCTGATCCTGCTGAAGCTGAAATAGGTTTAGAGAAGCATTGTGTGGTATCCGATTTGCTCTTTGGATCCGTTTAGAATTTCACAGAAAACCCTTTCACTTTTCCAAGATTTTTTTTTAAACTAGTGGTAAATCAAATGTAACCAAACATGACAACTCTTCTAAGAACAATTTCCTTTCTATTTCTTCTTCAAGTGGCAAGCGCCCAAAATTTTAGAACAGATGCTCAACTTCAGGATTCAGATATTACCCTGATGAATATGAATATGGAAAGAGCCAATGGTTCTCAGGGCTTCCAGGTTGTTTCAACAGACTACCAACCCCAAAATGGGATTGGTGATATAGTGGTTTCCAAATTTGACGATTCTGGCACTCCTCTTTCAACTTATAAAGTTTATGGAGACGGAATGGAATTTATGGCAATGTCCACATGTCTGTCTTTTAATTCTGGAAACATTATTATTGTTGGAACCGTGCAGCTAGTTGACCAGGCTTACCAGCCGCACGCTTTTTTTCTCGAATACGATGAGTCTGCAAATTCCATTCTAAGCTTTAATTTGTTCAAAGATCCATTAGAAACCATGGCATTAACGTTTTTGAATGTCCAGCAAGGATACCTTCAGGAATATGTTGTGGTGGGATATATTCAGGCTATCGGAAATCCACTTATGATTTCATTGATTTCTGGATTTGACATTGGTGGAAATTTGCTTTGGGAAAGGCAATACACAGGTCCAGGTGGAGGTTTTATCAATGCTTTTGAAAGTGTTGATAAAGCCAATTATGTTATCAATGGGCCATCTGAAGGTGGTGGCGGGCTTAGTGTGCCTTATGGATCAAGCTACTTAATTTCAGGTGTCGGTGATAATGCACTGGGAGAGTTCTTGACTTGTGTGGCATTATTCGATTATAACAATAAATCATTTTGGTGGTATAAAACCGTGAAGACCACTTACTTCCATATTGAGAAGGGTACGCAAGTGATTTATGACCAAAGTACTGATAAGGTATTGCTGTTTTCCCAGCATTCAGGTGCTCATAATTTCCAGGTATATAGATTTGATACCTATGGAAACTATGTCGACCACCATACTTATTACCCAAACAATATAAGCTATCCTGGGATGATTTTAAGTTCAGTAATTGAAAAAAATGGAGATTACTGGCTCAATGGGTATTTTAGTTGCCCGTGGGGAGGAACTCAATGCCCGAATGGGGTAATTACTGGATCACCTTTTTCAATCATAGTGGACAAAAATCTAAACCTTAAGAAATCTATTGTTTTTGATATACATAATACTGGCTCAAGTGGAAATACTTCATTCATTTTTAATGGACCACCAGAATTTGCAGTTGGATTTTACTTTTTAGGATCGGATACCTGGACTCCAGAATCTCAATATGTAATGGATGAAAAGATTTTCTTTCCGTTTGGTGAGCAGAGCTTAAATGGAGAATCCATTGATTTGGTTTCAATCGAAGATTTAAACCAACTTGGGGGCGTTTGCGCTGATACATTTTGGGTTGTTGAGAATTCCACAACTTCGACTCCCTATACTCTTGATCCAAATTACTATAGTTGGCAAATCTGTACAATTTCTCCCTATTCAGGACCGGATGCGCTTATCGAGGAAATATTTACTGATCAGGCTTCATGTGATGACGATTTGCGCCGTGGAACGTTTCCAAACGACCTCATATCCAAGGGTGCTTTAGTTGAAGTGGAAGTATTTGATGAAACAGGAAAATCCTTGGGAAAATATGGTGGTTATGAGGAGATGAGGCAACAGAATTTTCAAGGATTTCTGATTATCCGAGAGAGTTACTCCGATGGTTCAATAGAGTCCAATAAGCTATTCATTAGAGAATAGTTAGGATATTTGTCCCCGTGGTTTTCAATGACTCATATCAAAACTAGGTGGACAATTTTGAAATCATAATCTATATTCTGATCAGCCTTGGCTGGTTTCTCCTTCAGTCCAGGAAGAAGAAAAAAGTCAAAAGGGCTCCTCAACCTGTTGAAGATCAGGTAGATGAGACAAATTTTCCTACAATTGAAGAACAGGAAGAAATGTTGGAACCGGAGAGGACATTGTTAAGAGAGCTTTTGGGGGTTCCTGCTGAAGAAAAAAAGATCAAGGAAGTAGTTGAAGAGGAACCTTTTTTTCCGGCTGAAGAGGATAAGGAAGGGTATGAAAGGCTGAAGGAAGAAGTCAAGGAGAATAAGAAGAAAAAAGAAAAAAGATTCGATCCCTACAAGATCGGATCCGAAACCGCTAAAGATGGAGATGAAGCGGGCCATCCAATTCGGGAATGGTTGTTTGAAGATGAAGACGGACCTCAGAAAGCGATCATCCTATCTGAGGTATTGAAAAGAAAACATTTTTAGTCCGTCAACCCATTCAGAAAGTCAAGGTTAAGTTCTTCCCCCTTTGCAAATTCTGCCCCCCAATCTCCTTCTGGGCTAGCCATCCTTGAACTCAAATAGAATTTTATCTTTGGTTCTGTACCGGAGGGTCTCATAGATATCTTGCTCCCATCCTCAGATTCAAACTGAAGAACGTTGGACCCCGGTAGGTCGATCTTACTAATAGAACCGGATTGAAGGTCTTTTTCCTCTCCTGAAAGGAAATCCCTCTTCGTTCTTACCCTTGACCCATTGATCTCGGCCAGCCCATTTTCTCTGAAATGGTTCATCATTTGACCGATCTCTTCTTTTCCTTTTAATCCCTTTTTCACCACAGATCTTAGACCCTCAACATATAAACCGTGTTTCGAGTAGATATCACCCATATAATTATATAAGGTGGAGCCAGTTGTCATTACCTCTTTGCACATCACGGCGATCAGCAAACAACTTGAGATCGCGTCCTTGTCCCTTACTTCATCTCCTATCAGGTAACCATAACTTTCTTCAGCGCCAATGAGAAAATCCCTTTTACTCTCATTTTTTCTGATCAAATCAGCGATATACTTAAATCCTGTTAGGGTATCCATGCATTCGACCCCATAGCTTTCAGAGATCTTTGAAAGCAGGTCAGAAGTAACAATGGTCTTGACACAAAAAGGATCTTTAATCTCTTCAGAACCCGATCCTTTCAGATTTGATAACAGGAAATCGAAAAGCAAGGCTCCCGTTTGATTCCCATTAAGAAGCCTGAATTGTCCATTATTGTCTTTAACAGCAATCCCTACCCGATCACTGTCCGGATCAGTAGCCATGATAAGGTCCGCATCGATCTTGGAAGCAAGATCCAGGCTTAGTTGTAATGCCGCCTTTTCTTCCGGATTGGGGGATTTTACTGTGGGAAAATTACCGTTGGGTTCAGATTGTTCCTTAACAACATGAACATCATTAAATCCTGCTCTGCTCAATACCTCAGGAACCATTGTGATCCCGGTTCCATGAATGGGGGAAAAGACTATTCTTGGTTGAGTTCCGGTTCCGGTGTCCAAATTTCCGGGGATCAGGTTTAGTGTGCTTTCAAGGTATTTTTCATCGATATTCCGATCGAGAACCTCAATAAGCTCTGGATCACCTTCAAAATTTATTTCGGAATAGGCGATTTTTCGAATGGTCTCAACGATCTCCTTGTCCTGGGGTGAAATAATCTGGGCACCATCATCAAAATAGACCTTATATCCATTATACTCAGGAGGGTTATGCGAAGCTGTTATTACCACTCCACTTTTGCATCTGAGTTCTCGGATCGCAAAGGACAGTTCTGGGGTTGGCCTTAGCTCTGGAAAAACAAAGACCTTGATCCCATTGGCAGAAAAGATCCTGGAACAGATCTCAGTAAACTCAGGGCTGTTGATCCTGGAATCATGGGCAATTGCGACTTTGATCTCTTCATCCGGGAACTTTTCCAACAGGTAATTTGATAATCCCTGGGTAGCTGAACCGATAGTGAATCTGTTCATTCTATTTGTTCCCGGGCCCATGATCCCTCTAAGCCCACCGGTACCGAATTCCAGGGATGCTCCGAACGAATCCTCAATAGCATCTTCCCCGGAATTAAGGGTGGATTCAAACTCTCTTTTCTCCTCCTCGGTCAGGTCCAGGCCTGCCCACAGATTTTTGTTTTTTTGAGCTTCGCTCGATAACATGCTTGAAAATTAACTCGATTAAAGATTCCCTCTCAGCTCCTGTTCTCTTTCTATGGATTCAAAAAGGGCTTTGAAGTTTCCTTTTCCAAAAGATTTGGCTCCCTTGCGCTGGATGATCTCATAGAACAGGGTAGGCCGGTCCTCAACAGGTTTGGTGAATATTTGAAGTAAGTAACCTGAATCATCCCTGTCGACTAGCAGGTTTAATCTTTTCAGGTCTTCAATGTCCTCATCAATTTCTCCGACACGTTCTGGAACGTCGTCATAATAGTTGTCTGGTACATAAAGGAATTCGACCCCTCTTTTTCTCATCTCTCCAACCGTATGGATGATATCATCCGTGGCGATGGCAATATGCTGAACACCCGCCCCTTTATAGAATTCAATATACTCTTCGATCTGGCTTTTCTTTTTCCCTTTTGCTGGCTCATTGATTGGAAACTTTATATATCCGTTTCCATTGCTGACCACCTTGGACATCAGGGCGGTGTACTCAGTTGAAATATCCTTATCATCGAATGTGATCAAAAGGTCAAACCCCATGGCTTTTTGGTAGAATTCAACCCATTCGTTCATTTTTCCCAATTCAACGTTCCCTACACAGTGGTCAATATATTTCAATCCTATGGGCACCACATCAAAGAGAGATTCCTTGGCTTCGAATCCGGGAAGGAAAGGACCATGGTAATTTCCTCTTTCAACAAAGGTGTGAAGGGTTTCACCATAGGTCTGGATCGAAGCCATTTTCACGGCACCATGTTGATCTGAGTATTCTTCTGGTTCAAAAACCCCTATAGCACCTCTGGATGTGGTCTCCCTGTATGCTTGTTCCACATCATCCACCCAAAGAGCAAGGACCTTCACCCCATCTCCATGCTTTTTTACGTGCTCTGAAATCTCGGAATTCGGATCCAGGCTGGTAGTAAGGACAAGTCTGACCTTATCCTGTACCAATACATAGGAAGCCCTGTCTTTCACACCGGTTTCAGGCCCTGAGTAGGCAGATAATTCGAAACCAAATGCTGTTTGATAGTAGTGAGCGGATTGTTTTGCGTTTCCACAATAAAACTCCACATGATCTGTACCCTTCAAGGGTAAAAATTCATTCTCCATCCTTGTTGACTTTTCCTGATAAAAAGCCAAATATCCCAAAAAAAATGAAACCTTTTGGGTTAACTATAGTACAAAACAATAGGCATTTTCGTTATATAATTATAATGGATGTTGTGAATTTAAATCGGGATCTTAACCGAATAATCGAGCTGAGAAATTTGCTTGAGAATACTGAGAATTCAATTTCAGCTAAAGACATTTTCACTGAACTTGATGAGCTTCAAAACTCCTTCGTGGACAATTACGGAGTATTCCTGGATGAAGTATTGAGAGATGTTCATGATGAAATTTGTCCAGATGATCAGGTTGAGCCGTTAACTCATTATTTGGCTCAAGAATATATAGATACCGGCAACAGAAGGGATGGATTGGCGGTCTATGAGGTAGAGAATGACCAGGGTGTCGGAGTGGGGGTGGACGATTACCCAGGCAAGGATGCCAAACTTGTGATCATTCCCAACCCGTGTAGAATTATGCTCCTTATCGAGGAAGGTGAAAGGGAAGAGCTCTGGAGATTCAATGAAAATTAGGAACCGTAACCTGTGGCTTTTTTGGCCCTTTGCAAAACCTCCCTGGCTACGGGCCTTGCTTTTTCTGCCCCCTTTTTCAATTCTTTTTCTACTTCATTCGGATTTTCCATGTAGAAATTGAAAC
>JANQSY010000006.1 GCA_028279065.1 Cytophagales bacterium | reverse complement strand
GATCCACCTCTATCCATTCCGAACAGAGAAGTTAAGCCCTCCAGCGCCGATGGTACTGGCCTAAAGCCGGGAGAGTAGGTCGCCGCCGCTTAATACTTGTCCTCCGACCTGATCGGAGGAGCTAGCCCAGGTTACGAAAGTGGCCTGGGTTTTTTTATGTATCCGGTTTAGCTGTGAAGTAGAGCTCCCTAAAGTCGCACACTTCACAGCCCTGAAGGGTGCTCTGCACTCCTTCAGTGGTCGCCGCCGCTTAATACTTGTCCTTCGACTTGGTCGCAGTATCTAGCTCCATTCTATAATTGTAGGGTGGGGCTTTTTTCATCCAAGCGCTGGGTCATAAGGTGGGACAAGAGGACCTTTTCTCTTATTGACTTTCAATTAACTCAAAGTTGCTGTATTAAACTTATCAATGACTCGAATCAGACCGGGATAAATCAATTAGGATAAATTTTGACAAGAATTTTGTCTACTTTCAGTGGTTCGATGGATAATAAAACACTCTTAAAGACAATAGGTGGCTTCATTTTTTTGATATGTGTGGCGTTAGTGATAGTAGATTCTTTTAGATCTTGTTCAACGAAAAAAGCTTTAGAGCAAGAAAATGAAGTTTTCTACCGGGGTAACTGGAAAAGGAAAAAATTTGATAGGGGATCAGTTCTTTTTCCACCAAAAATTGAGGTCAGAAGAGCCCCTATTGATTTTAATCGTACTCTTTTTAAAAACTATGCATATTGGACAGGTGGAGACGACCAATTTGCAATCTCTGTTGTTGAATATCAATTGACAAAGTTTATCACCTACTCTGCTGAAGAAAATTTGAATTTGTTCTTGGAACCAATTAAAAAAATGCCCGAGGATAGGGAAAATGTAGAATTATTCAATCTTAACATAAGAACTGAGGAACCAAACTTTAGCTTAGAGTCTGTCTCGGCTAGAGCGACTGTTAGAATAAATGAAATTGACCATATGCTTAGAGTCAAGTTGTATACCGATGGTCAATATTGTTTTGGGTTAATGGTATTAGCTGATTATGACGATGTACGAATGGGATTTTTATTTAGGATGTTTGATGAGATATTAATTGAACAATAATGGATAAAGGTTCAAAAACTGCTATTTGGATTACGATTGGCGTAAGCTTTATTGTGGGCGCATTTACGCATGAAATTAATTTTCCTCCAACCGATTCCGTATTGAGTAATATTGGAGGATACATTGGGGGATCATTGGGAATTGCCTTGGTTATTCTGATTTTTCCTTTGATAAGTTCTTTCATATTTTACCTAATCAGAGGTTGGCCAAATGGTTATTTCAAAGCATCCACATATCTCCTTTTAGTTCTTATTTCGTTAATGTTGATTATTGGATTGAAAGCGTATAGTGTTGCTTCTTAAAAGCAAGAATAAATTTTTTGAAATCTCCTTTCTCCAACAATATGCTGGAGATTTGGAAATAATAAGGCCTTGTTTCGCTCTAAACTGTTCATAAAACAACCAAAGATCTTTTCACGTAAAAAGTCCCAAATACTTCGCACAAAAAAGCCCCACCAGGCGTTAAGGCTTTCTTTCTCATCTACTGCGTAGCCTCGACATTCATTACCAGCATTCGCCGGCATAGACTTCGATTCCGTAGTTGCTCTGCAACAAAAAAAGCCACCCTTTGGGGTGACTTTTTGCTGTCTCGTCGTAGCCTCGACAGGAATCGAACCTGTATCTAGAGTTTAGGAAACTCCTATTCTATCCATTGAACTACGAGGCCAATAAAATCAAACACCGGTAACTTATTCCGGACTTTCAACCCCTTCCCTGCAACCTGGCTCCCACCCAAAAACGTCCACTGGACGTTTTCTACACGGTGTGCCCCCACTTGAACTACGAGGCCGCCAAAGCCTTGGCGACGGCGGCCGAGGCCATAGGCTAATGGGATTGCAAAACTAAATCAATTGGCCCCTGAAGGCAAATAGTTTGGGAATATTGAGTAGTGTACTTCCTGTACTTGCTCAAGCAACACATCCCTTAATTCCTGCATATTGGTCTTATCCTTTGCCGAAATAAAAACCGCCCTGCTTCCATTTAGATATGACTTCTTTAGATCTTCCAGTGACACCGAACTATCCTCATCGAAAGGCCGGTCCTCAGGATCATGATGATATGCGTCGATCTTATTGAAGACCCTTATCACACGTTTATCACCAGCACCGATCTCCAAAAGGGTCTTGTCAACCGTCTCCATCTGCTCCTCATAATTGGGATTAGAAAGATCCACCACATGAAGAAGAATATCTGCCTCTCTTACCTCATTAAGGGTGGACTTAAAGGATTCGATCAAAGTCGTTGGGAGTTTTCTGATGAACCCAACGGTATCGGTCAGAAGAAATGGAAAACCATGGTAAACAATCTTTCTGACCGTAGAATCAACTGTTGCAAAAAGCTTATCCTCGGCCAGCACCTTTTCCTTGGATAAAACCTTCATCAAAGTCGATTTTCCAACATTGGTATAACCCACCAAAGCCACACGAACCATTCTGCTCCTATTCTTTCTTTGGGTGAAGCTTTGTTTTTCGATCTTCTCCAATTTTTTCTTGAGCAATGAGATCTTGTCTCTTACTATCCTTCGGTCCGTTTCCAGTTCTGTTTCACCGGGCCCTCTCATACCTATCCCCCCCTTTTGCTTGGAGAGGTGAGTCCACATCCTGGTCAATCTTGGAAGAATATACTCGTATTGAGCCAGCTCAACCTGGGATTTTGCCTGGGCGGTCTTAGCGCGCATCGAAAAGATGTTCAGGATTAAGAGGCTGCGATCCAGGATCTTGCATTTCAAGCCGGATTCAAGATTACGCACCTGAGTAGGAGTAAGATCATCATTGCAGATCACCGCATCAATTTTATTCTCCTCTACGAACTCCTTGATCTCCTCAAATTTCCCGCTCCCCACATAAGTCCTTGTATCAGGACTTGATTGCTTTTGGGTGAAAACCTTAAGTGTGTCAGCGCCTGAGGTCCTTGCGAGTTCTTTGAGCTCCTCTAAATGCTCCCTAACCTCAAGGGCTGAATCCGACTGCATGATCAGCGATACAAGGATTGCTTTTTCTTTTTTGGTTGGGTGATATGGTTTTATTTCTATCAAGAAGCTTTCAAATATTCGGCCTGCAAAATTACTAATTTAGGCCCCTTGATATAAGGTTATGGCAAGAATCAACACAGCAGCGGGCAATTGGAAAATGAACCAGCAACCGGAGGAGGCCTACAAGCTATGCTCTGAAATCGAAAATATGGTCAAGGATGAAGTCGATTCTTCGGTTAGGACCATCATTTGCCCTCCGTTGGTATATATCAACCCCCTTCGACGGATGGTTTCAAAGGATAGTCCATTGAAAATAGGTGCCCAGAATTCCTACCCGGAACCCAAGGGTGCCTATACAGGTGAAGTGGCCACAGCCATGTTGGCTGAAATGGGAGTGGATTATGTGATTGTTGGTCATAGCGAAAGAAGGATGTTATTTGGTGAAGTCGATGATTTGGTAAAAAAGAAGGTTGATGCGGTTTTGGAAAATGGAATGACACCAATTTTTTGTTGCGGGGAACCACTTGAGATAAGGGATTCCGGAAAACACTTGGAGTACGTTTCGGATCAAATTTCAAATGGGGTCAGTCATCTGAGTGATAATGATCTTCAAAATACCTTGATCGCCTATGAACCTATTTGGGCAATTGGAACGGGAAGGACGGCAAGCCCGGAGCAGGCACAGGAAGTGCATAAAGAGATCAGAAACTTCATTTCCAATGAAAAAGGAAAGGAAATCGCTGCGAACATAACCATACTCTATGGAGGAAGTTGTAACGCTGAAAATGCTCCTGATCTGTTTTCCTGTGAGGATGTTGACGGGGGTTTGATTGGGGGAGCATCGTTAAAAGCCAGATCATTTGTCGATATAGCAAAATCGTTTTGAAAAAGACCCTCTGCATGTTCTTATTCTTCTTGTTTGGGCAATTAGCGTTTGCCCAAACTGACATCCATTGCAGAATAATGGGAAACATCTTTATAACGGAGGTCCGTAGCCAGGCAGAGTTTACATTTTACCTTGAGGAATCTGAAGCCTTTGCAGATCTACTGGTATTTCCTGTGGATAGTAGGGTTTTTGCTGATAGGGCTGGCCTGTGGCATATAGTTGATTCCCCGGCCTTGGCGGACTTTATCCTTTTCAAAGAAAAGGAGCGGGGCTATGCCCACTTTAAGATGTATTACACTGAAACTGAATCCTTTGCCGGATGTCAGTCCCCCTGAAAACGGAATACCTCGAAGTATGGCTTAGATCTATCCCTGCCCAGAATGACCTGATCATTGCTGGTATGGATCAACTGGGTTTTGATTCGATTTGGGAGAACGGGGATCGACTCATCGGATATATTCCATCCAAGACCTATTCAAAGGAGAGGCTTATTGAGGTTTTGAACTCCTACAATTTGGGAAAGAATATACTGTTAAAAGTTGCTCCTATGGAGCAAAAAAACTGGAATGACGTGTGGGAATCAGAATTTTCCGATATAGTTATTGGAGATAGCTTAAGGATCAGGGCTCCTTTTCATGAACCGGATGAAGCTTTCAAAATGGAGGTCATTATCTCTCCAAAAATGGCTTTCGGTACTGGCCACCATCAAACCACTTTTTTATGCGCAAACGAACTCCTGGGTCTTGAATTGGAGGGGAAATCCGTTCTGGATATGGGTTGTGGGACAGGCATTCTATCGATCATTTGTGAAAAAATGGGCTCAAGGAGGGTTCTGGCAATTGATAATGATGAAAAGGCGGTCGCGAATTCAAAAGAGAACGCCGAATTGAACCAATGCTCCAAAATCGAAATCAAATTTGGAGATTCTGGCGCATTAATTGCTGAAAATCAATCGTTTGATATTGTAATTGCCAACATTACAAAGAACCAATTGCTAGAGGATATTCCCGTATATTTGAATTATTTAAGGCATAGTGGGCTTTTGATTGTAAGCGGTTTCTTGAAAGAAGACGTTAATTCAATGGTCGGGTTTTGCAGGAATTTGGGATTAACTCCTGTAAATCAGGGTTTAAGGAACAATTGGGCTTGCTTATCGTTTAAAAACCTTTAAGTGTTTTGGAGGTCAATCATAGCGTTTTTCTTGTTGGTCTTTTTGGCCAATAACTCCTATTCGCAGGGTTTCGGTGACTCCTTGGGGGTCCAGGAGCAAGAAGAATTAGACTATCCTGATTACGCCGATGATATTCTGAGGAGGAGTGGAGCTATCGATACCAATGGCTTTGACCTCTCTGCTTCTTGGTTTGACTTATCCACGGAACAGCAGGAATTGGCAAAAGAAGTGGTCGAAACCATGCTTCACAGGAGAATGGGAGTTAGGCCTTACCTTTCATCCTTTACAAGAGCCCTTTACTATATCAACAATGGTGACCATACCTCATCCGAGCGAGTTTCAGAGTTCCTTGGTGCCACGAAAGAAATCGTAAGGACAAGTACATCAGGTCCTAGGATCCTCCAATTCTTCAAAACCTGTACTAATCTTTTCAAGTACAACGCCCTTTTCTATGGGAAAAATTCCAAGGTAATAATGGAAACAGGGAGTATTTCCATTGCCTATGAAGAGGATAAATCGGATTACGCACCGGATATGCTTTTGGAGGATTATGAAGAAGAGCAGGTTGCAGATGATGATACCACGTTCAATGAAGATTTTGAGGATGATGTTTGGGGGGATGATGCAGACTATGATGATGATAGTTTTTGGGAGGATTATGATGATAATGAAAGCGATGCTAACTATGACGAATCGGATGTCAATATCCTGGATTTTGGCTCCGATGAAGAAGAAGCGATCCAATATACTGGGCCAAAGATCGTAATTGAAGATGCGGATTTTCTAATCGAGACTCCTTATGACACCACCTCAATTTTGGGGACTAGTGGAAATCTTGGTGTATTTCAAAAAAGGTATTCAGGCTCTGGCGGAACGATGAACTGGGAGAAGCATGGATTTGAGGAAGATGTTTATGTTGAGCTTGGGAACTATGAATTCCCTGTCTCCAGGCCCGGGTTTTCTTCAGAGAATTCTAAGATCAACTACCCGGAATTCTTTGATGATCCGATTGAAGGGGTTTATACATTTAAATCGATTGGAAAGAAAAAGGGTGGTAAGAAATATCCAAGATTCCATTCATATGGCAGCAACTATCAGTATAAGACCATAAGCGATGAAGTTGATTTCAAAGGAGGGTTCAACCTCGTAGGAAAGACCATCCATTCAGCTTCAATGAATGGAATGCCCAGTGAAATGAAGGTCAGCTATGAAGGCAAAACAGTCCTTGTCTCCAGTTCGAAAAGATATTACCTCATCGATTCTGTGGTAAGAGCAAAGAAGGCAAATGTGAAATTCTATCTGTTTGAAGATTCCCTTACACACAAGGAGATGGAATTTGAATATGGGCTGGATGATCTTACGATAAAATTGTATTGGCCCGGAGGCCCGAACAAGTATCTTCCAATGATGGATTCTTACCATCGTCTTGAGATTGTTGGAGATAAGGTATGGTATACTCTCGGGGATAACCAGGTCCATTTCGGAATAATGTCCGGAAGGTCTGAAGCACCCATGAAGGTGCGTTCCGACGAAATTTTTGATGATCAGGAGTATGACAGGATGAGAAGTCTATATGGCTTCAATCCGATAAATATGGTCTATGATTACTCGAAGAAAAAGAAGCTTACCAGTTTTAATTATCGGGAAGTAGCATCAAGGTATAAGAAGGATCCCAAAATTGTCCTGGGGGCAATGGTTGGGATCGCAGGTAAAGGATATATTGATTTTGATAGGTTCACGGGTGAGATCACTGTAACCAAAAAGACCAAGCACTCTTTCAAATCCAGACATAGGAAAGAGGACTATGATAACCTGGAGATCTATAGTGTCGTACCCACAGGACGCAACGGCTACATCGACCTTGATTCAGGTATCTTTTATGTTTATGGAGTTCATCGGGAGATCGTTTCCAAGGGCCTCGGTGTTTATTTTATGCCTGATAGCGGGCTTGTTAAGATCTATAAGGGCAGGGACTTTACCTTCGATGGAAGGGTGATAGCAGGTAACTATGAGATCGTGGGTAAGGATTTTGATTTTAACTATAATAGTTTCCTTTTCAAGATCAATCACCTGGATTCGATCAACTTTACTATTTCTGATGATTCTACAGGACAGACTTCTTCTCAGCAGATCCTTGGTGGTTCCATAAAAAATACGGCCGGCACTCTTTACCTGAACGAGATCGATAATAAATCCGGTCTTAAAAGTCTTCCTCAATATCCAATACTCGATATCTCGTCACCTACCTATGTCTATTTCGATGGACCAAATGTATTGGGCGGGACTTACAACAAGGAGGTTTATTTTGAGATCCCCAGTTTTAGGATCGATTCCGTAGAGAGTGATAATCCCAATGTTGTCCATTTAGAGGGGGTATTCCACTCAGGTGGAATGATCCCGGATATTGAGACCAAGTTGGTGGTTATGCCAGACCTCTCCCTTGGATTTGATTATGAGATCCCCGATGATGGCTTTGAGATCTATGGAAGTTCGGCGAAGATCTATGAAAATCTATCTCTGGATCGGGGTGGCCTGCAAGCCACAGGATTCCTGACCTTCATGGCCGCATTGGTTGACAGCGACACCTTCGTGTTCTATCAAGACTCCATGTTCATTAATAATGGGGAATTTGAAGTGGCCCAGGGTGATTTTGATGGTATTTCCTTTCCTCATGCAAAGACGACCAGTGATTTCACTGCGGCTTTTAAACCTAAGACCCAAGAACTATTTGTTCGAAGCAAGAAGGAGGAGATCGAATTGTATGATGGGATAGCAATGCTTGACGGAACAGGGATCGTAACCACCTCCGGGATGAAGGGAAGGGGGATAGTGGAAACGACCTCCACAAAGACCTTCTCCAAAAATTATTTGTTCGAAGAACATAGTTTCGTTGGGCACAACTCCAAGTTCAAATTGGAGACCGACTACAGCCGACTTCCAGGCTTAATGGCGGTGGATGTAAAAATGACCTTTGATTTCCTGGAGAACACAGCAAGGGTTGAACCGGAAAAGGGTGCAGCCTCACTCGAAATGCCAATTCTTCAGATGAAGACCTCTATTCCTGTTGGAGTGTGGGATCTGGAAACGCATATGTTCACGATGTCCAAACCGAATGAGATCGATATAGAGGACTCATATTTCTATTCCACAAACCCTGAACTTGATTCTTTAGCTTTTAGTGCAGATTCAGCGGTTTATGACGTGGAGTCCGGCAGACTCAACGCCTCAGGTGTTCCGAATATCTATGTTGCTGATGCCAATATCATTCCGGGTGATGGAGAATTGATTATATCTGAGGAAGGGGAGATCGAGCCACTGGAAGATGCAAGCATTATAATGGATTATGATTGGCAGTATCATTACCTGACCGACGCAAGCGTTGAGATCTTCTCCGCGAAAGAGTTTGATGCCGATGCCATTTATAAATACGACAATGGATCAGGAGATACCATGGATGTCATCTTTGAAGGTCTGCACCAGGAGCAAACCGGCTTTAAGAGGAAGGAAATTGATACGGTCACCATTGGCCTCAGTGAGATATTCCCCGAAGACAATTTTTATATATCTCCAAAGATCATTTTTCAGGGGGCAGTTGATGTATATGCGAATGAAGAATTCCTCCGATTTGATGGTGAGATAAGGCTTGACCTCAGGCATTCGGATGAGTTCAATGATTGGTTGCCGTTCAAGTGGAGCAGTGACCCAAATGATATTGTCATTGAAATTGAAGAGCCCAAGAATGAGGAAGATGAAGCCCTGTATCTGACCACTGGCTTACACTATGATCCTGCCGAAGAGGAGCTTTACTACACCTTCCTTTCAGCAAAGCGCTTTGATGAAGACGACGATGTTTTCAAATCATTGGGTCTTCTCGGGGTAAACCCTGAAGAAGGGAAATTTGAAATGGGGGACAGAAAGAAAATAGAAGAGGGAACAATTGAAGGTAATCTATTTACCTACGATGATTCACTTTCTAATATTGAGTTTGAAGGGGAGTTTTCCTTTGCAGGAGATGAATTCATGGATATGGTGTCTGTAGGTGAGGGAAGGGCTAACATCGATAGTGCGAATTACACCTTCCAAACCCTATCCATTTTGAATTTCCCCATCCCGAATTCAGCCCTGAACGAAATGGGCAAGGAACTCTCCGAAAGCACTGAATATGTGGATCTCTATGAAGCACTAGCTGATCCTGGTATTCAGTATAATCGCCTCGCACAATTCCTTGGAGAAACCGGAGCAGACAATTTTGAAGAACAGCTCTACATGGAGTACCTGCCTTTGTTCATGGCCAGTCCCAAATTGGCGAAAGGGATTCTCTTGGCTGATCTGAAATTCGCGTGGCATAAAGATGAAAATGCTTTTTACAATTATGACACTATCGGCCTTGCATCGATACTTAAAAACGACATTAACTCCAGAGTCAACACGTATCTGGAGATCAGGAAGGGGTATAACGGCTCTACGGTTAACTTTTACGTGGGTCTCATGGACGATTCCTGGTATTATTTATCCTATGCTGATGGTATCATGAGGACATTCTCTTCCAATTATGTCTATAACGACATTATACAGGGAAAACAGAGCGATGGGGCCGTCAAAGAAGGCGAAATTGAACTTGCTTTGGCCACCCAATATGAGGTCTTGGAATACATCACTCATTTCAACAATACCTATCTCAACAACAATATCACCGAAGATGATCTGGACCTGAAGGTCAAGCAGCCTGAACTTGAATCCGGTATTATGGCTGATCAGAAAAAGGAAAAGGATTACGATGACGATTATTACGATGACGAATGGAATGGAGATGATGATTGGGCTGATGACGAATTTGGCGATGATGATGGTTGGGGGGACGAAACGGAAGAGGATGAATCTGAGATCCCGGTTGTTGGTGGAGCTGCTGCAGGTGCTGCTGCAGGCCAGGCTGGAGAATCTTCTGAGGTCGAAAAGCCGGTAGAAGATACTGAAATTGAAGATGATGATGGTTGGAGCGCAGATGAGGAAGAAAACGATGGTTGGGGCGCAGATGAGGAAGATGATGGCTGGGGTGCTGAGGAGGAATCCGGATATGACGACTATTATGGTGCGCCTCCTCCTTCAAAAAAGGAAAAGAAGAAAAAGGAGAAAAAGCAACGAGAACCAAAAGAAAAAAAGGAGAAGAAACCCAAGGAAGAGGATTATTATCCTGTTCAGGAAGATACCTGGGATGATGACTGGGGAGAGGATAAGGAAGAAGAACCTGCAATAATTGGTGGGCAAAAGCAGCAAGAGGAAGAGGATGATCCTTTCAGCTTTGAAGAAGACGAAGAGGATGCTCCTGTGATAATCAATAAAAAAGAAGAAGTTCAGGAAAAAGATGAGGAGGAGGTTGTGGATCCTTTTGGATTTGAGGAAGATGAAGAGGAGGCTCCGGTAATAATCAACAAGCAAAAAGAAGAAGAGACAAAGCCAATTGTCGTTCCCGAAGATGATGAAGAAGATAGTTGGGGTGGCGACGACTGGGGAGAGGAAGATGAAGAAGAAAAACCAGTGATTATTTCTCAGCCCAAAGAGGAAGCAAAGGAAGCGGAGAAAAACAAGGATCTATATGAAGAGGAATATCTTGATGAAGAAGAAGAAATCGAAGAGGAGGATCCGATAATGATCAACAAGCAAGAAGAAGAGACAAAGGCAATCATCGTTCCGGAAGATGATGAGGAGGATAGCTGGGGTGGTGACGACTGGGGAGAGGAAGATGAAGAAGAAAAACCTGTGATAATAACACAGCCAAAAGAGGAAGCAAAGGAAGCGGAGAAAAATAAGGACCTATATGAAGAGGAATACCTAGATGATGAAGAAGAAATTGAGGAGGAGGCGCCAATAATAATATCCCAACCAAAAGAGGAAAAGGAAGAACCAAAAGAAGAGGTAATTGAAAAAGATGATTTCTTCGAGGAAGATGAAAAGAAGGAAGAAAAGAAAGCGATTGTTATTCCTGAGGATGACGAAGAGGACAGTTGGGGCGGAGATGATTGGGGTGAAGAGGATGAAGAGGAGAAGCCAGTAATTATTTCAAAACCAAAAGAGGATCCGGTAAAAGAAGAACCAGTCAAAGAGGAGCCCAAAAAAGAGGAGGAACAAAAATCGGATCCGATCGTGGTTCCTGAGGAAGATGAGGAAGATAGTTGGGATGATGGCTGGGGTGAAGAAGATGAGGAGGAAAAGCCTGTGATCATTTCCAAACCTGAAGAGGAACCTAAAAAAGAGGAGGAAGTCAAAAAAGAAGAAAAGGTAGAGGACCCTAAAAAGGAAGAAGCAAAAAAGGAAGACAAAGAGAAAGACCCTAAAAAGGAAGACGACAAAAAGAAGAAAAAGGATGACAAGAAGAAGCCCATTGTTGTTCCGGAAGATGTAGAAGAGGATGATTGGGGAGATGATGATGACGACGGATTTAGACCATAAACCAGCCGAATCCTTAAAATTCTTAATTTTGCATGCCTGATCAAGTGATCCGTGGAGACTCTTGCCTACATATTAGCAGGTTGTATTGCAGCCTATTTATTCGGGTCAATTCCCAGTGCCGTTTGGGTTGGTCAAGCTTTTTTTGGAATTGATATTCGGGATTATGGTTCCGGTAATGCTGGTGCCACAAATACCTTCAGAGTTTTAGGAAAGAAGTGGGGCGTCCTTGTGATGCTTATGGACCTTGTAAAAGGTTATACAGCTGCGACTCTTCCCTGGGTATTGGTCTCAATCAATGCTGTTCCCTATGACGATGTAATCCTTTATCAGCTTCTTTTTGGATTGTTTTCTGTGGTCGGGCACGTTTTCCCTGTCTTCAGTCAGTTTAGGGGAGGAAAGGGGATCGCTACCTTGTTTGGAATGGTTTTGGCCATACATCCGATCGTCGCTCTCCTTTGCCTGATGATCTTTATCATAGTCCTTTTGACATCAAGGTTTGTCTCCCTGGGTTCAATGATCGGCACCTTATGTTTTCCAATTCTACTGCTTCTTCCAAAATTCAATCCTGAAGAACCAGCACTCATTATTTTCGGCTTTCTTATGTTCGGGGTGGTTGTTTTTACTCATCAAAAAAATATTCGAAGATTGATCAAGGGTCAGGAAAGCAAAGCCAATATTAGGATCAGAAGAAGAAATTAGATCAAATCCCTCCCTTCATTCCTTATGAGCAAACTTGGCAACTGGAAGATCTTTTTGCTCGGGATCATCTTGTTGGTAGGATTGTATCTTATTGCCACTGCAAGGGTTAAGGATGACCTAAAATGGTGGACTGACTCTTCGGTTTACCTAGAACAGGCCGAGTACTTGATCCGGGGTGAAATTTCCACTTTTTATGCATTGAACAAAGAGTGCATGGACAGGTCCTATTCCGAATATGGCCCTTATCTATACCCAATGGGATTTCCTTTTGCCCTTGCTCCGGCTGTCGCTGTATTCGGGCGGGATTTTATTGCCCTGAAGTATTACAATCTTGTATTCTTAGCGGCCTCTTATTTTCTTTTTTTTCTGTGGTGGGCAAAGAGGCAGAATGCACTAATAATTCCTTTCCTGGGTTCTGTTGTTGTTGGTTTTCATTCGTTTAACCTCACATTGGTTGACCACTTGAACTCTGAATATTTTTTTCTCTTCCTGGTAACCTTGAGCTTCTATTTATTTGATGGTTGTAAGACTTTTCGCGGATTAATCGGAATTAGCATCTTATCCTTTTTGGCTTATTTGACCAGGGACATTGGCATGTTCTTGGTCCCGGCATTTGCAGTTATAATTCTGATGAAGAAGGAAGGAATTATCCGCCTCGCTTCCATAGTAGTGCCTTTTTCAATATTGTTTATTGGTAAGCTGCTTTTTTCGCCGTTCGAAGGAGGAGTACATATGAATCGGATTCTTGAGATTGATGGTGAGATTCTGCTCCTGAACTATTCCCATGTTATTGAAACCTTTAAAAATTTTTTCAGAGTATCCTTGAAACCCATTATTGATTGGATTGGGAGATATTCAATTTGGTCAATTTTGTTCGTTTCCCTCGGATTGGTGCTTTTTCAATCAATTAAGAATTGGAGAAAGGACCTTCCCGTTTTGATATTTTGCCTCCTCCAAATCGCGGTTATTCTTATTTGGCCATCATCCTATCGTCAGGGAACCAGATTTTTCATCCCGGTTTTACCCTTTCTGGTATATCTCCTCTTTTCAGCCACTCAAAACCTTCCTTGGAGAAAAGTTTCAATAGTTTTTGGATTGGTGTTGACAATTTGGGCAGGTTCAACAGTTGTCGTTGCAAGGGACCAAACCAAGGCCTATGTCAAAAATGCATCGACATTCACCGGTGATCCAGATATTATCTTAATGTTTTCTGAGATCGAAAAGCTTGATCCTCCGGACTTTTCCTTGATCTTCGCCAGTCCCAGATACCTCAGATTTGCTACGGGAACGAATTCATATGTGATAGTTGAAAGAGAGGAGATTCTGCACTCAGGGTCAAAATATTATCTCTTTTTATCAGGTGTTTCTCATGGTTACAACCCGAATCAGGATGATGATGAATTTACATTGATAGGTCGAGGGGAAAAATGGTTCCTGTTTACTATTGACCCAAAATGACAGATCAATAGAACCAATGGAAAAAATGAAAACCAATTAAGGAATAATCTAAAACCGATCACTTGGGCTAAAGAAAATTTGGTATCTGCTTGAAAAAGCGGAATTTAATTCCCTATATTTAGCTGTTAAATCAAGCAGTTTTCTTCTAGTTTAATTTGACCTCCAATTGACAAAACCGCACTGGGTTTCCGGCGCGGTTTTTTTATTTTTGCCCTCCAATTCCAGCCTATGAATGCATACATTGAACAAAACAAAGACCGCTTTCTTTCAGAACTTTTTGATATTCTGAAGATCCCATCGGTCTCGACCGACGCTTCCTTTTCTGATGATGTCAAAAAGGCCGCTGAATTCATTAAAATCAAGCTTGAAGAAGCAGGTGCCGACAAAGTTGAAGTTGTCGAAACGCCTGGAAACCCGATAGTTTATGGTGAGAAAAATGTAGGTGACGATAAGCCGACTGTTCTGGTCTATGGGCATTATGATGTTCAGCCTGCTGATCCTATTGAACTTTGGGATTCACCTCCATTCGAACCTGTAGTGAAGGACGGAAGGATCTATGCAAGGGGTGCATGCGATGACAAAGGCCAGATGTATATGCATGTCAAGGCGCTTGAGGTGATGAATCAGGATGGTGGTGTTCCTTGCAACATCAAGTTTATGATCGAAGGTGAGGAGGAAATCGGGTCGAATAACCTGGGATGGTTTGTTGATAATTTTCGGGATAGGTTGGATGCGGATGTTATTCTGATCTCAGATACCGACATGCTAGGATTGGATACCCCTTCAATTTGTACTGGCCTAAGGGGCTTGAGTTATGTAGAAGTTGAACTGACTGGGCCCTCGAGAGACCTGCATTCAGGTTTGTACGGTGGTTCAGTTACGAACCCTATCAATGCCCTGTGTAAAATGGTAGATTCTCTAACGGACGAGAATAATAGTATCACCATCCCCGGGTTCTATGATAATGTTGAAGTTGTAAGCGATGAGGAAAGAGCAAAAATGGCCAAGGCTCCTTCAAAGGATGAGGCTACTAAGAAGGAATTGGACATCGATGAATTGGATGGGGAACATGGCTATTCTTCCCTTGAGAGGACAAGTATTCGTCCAACCATGGATGTAAATGGAATTTGGGGAGGGTATATGCAGGAGGGAGCAAAAACCGTAATTGCCTCAAAAGCCTATGCAAAGATTTCTATGCGCCTTGTTCCAAATCAGAGTTCAGATGAGATTACAGAACTCTTTTCTAATCATTTTAAAAGCATCGCCCCCAAAGGAATAAAGGTCAAGGTAACTCCTCACCACGGCGGAGAGCCGGCAGTAACACCAATAGATTCAAAGGGTTACAAGGCCGCGGAGCTTGCCATGAAAAATACACTTGGTAAAGACCCTATCCCTGTCAGATCAGGCGGGAGCATTCCAATTGTTGCAATGTTCAAAGAAAAGCTGGGCCTTGACTCTGTTTTATTTGGTTTTGGCCTGAGTATTGATGCAATTCATTCGCCGAATGAAAGCTATGGCATTGAGAACTTTTTGAAAGGAACTGAAGCTATTACCAGGTTTCATCATCACTTCTCTAAGCTCTAGCATTCATTGGAAAAGATATTTCAATTGATTCCTTATAGATTCTTTCATGTTCACCTGTTTTTGCTCCTAAGCTATGCGGGTTTTGGGCAGATCTTGGAACCATCAAGTTGGGATTATGATGTAACATCCAGGAATCCCAAAATTGGAGAGGAAATTGAACTCCTATTCAATGTTAAGATCGATAAGGACTGGTACCTTTATTCATCTGATTTTGATCCCAACCTCGGCCCTCAGGTAACGGAATTCATTTTTGAGGAAAATGAGAGTTATGAACTTCTGGGGGATATCGTTCCTGTAAACCCCAAAACCAAGTATGATGATATTTGGGAGGGTGACTATACCTATTTCACCAAGACAGCCCAATTCAGGCAAAAGATCAAGGTCCTATCCGCTGATCTCAAGATACCTGTAGCATATAGTTTTCAGGTTTGTACAGAGGTTGACGGAAGGTGTATCCCATTTGATGACGAATTTGATTTTTCCGGTTTGATCTCCGTTCAGAAGGTTTCTTCTGAGATCAGTAAGGAAGAAAAAATCGCAGAGGCTGAGCCCCAGTCTGCTGAGACAGAAAAAGTTGAAGAGTCTGTCAAAGGTGATAAGCAGGAGGGAGCTTCCGACCCTATAATAGAAGAAGGAACGGAAAACGAGGAGAAGAAAGAAGTTCCTGGAGATACTCCGGATGAGAAAACTGAAGACCAAGCGGTTTCCGGTTCAGATACGGAACCCAATAATGGTAGCCAGGAAGTAAAGAAAGAATCCATGTACTCCTCGCTGTGGCTCTTCTTCTTTGTAGCCTTTGGCTCCGGCTTGGTTGCCTTGCTAACACCATGTGTTTTCCCGATGATCCCAATGACTGTTTCTTTCTTTTCTCATACTTCTTCTGGAAGAACGGATGCAATCTCCAAGGCCCTTGTTTTTGGGTTAAGTATAATCGGGATCTACATCATTCTGGGATTTGTGACCTCCCTTCTTTTTGGACCAGAGTTTGCAAATTTTGTCAGTACCCATTGGCTGCCCAATATCTTTTTCTTTCTGATCTTTTTGGTTTTCGCGATTTCATTTTTTGGAGCCTTTGATATTGTGCTTCCTACATCGTTTGTCAATTCAATGGACAAGAAAGCAGATAAAGGCGGTTACGTAGGTGTGTTTTTCATGGCCTTCACCCTTGCTTTGGTTTCTTTTTCCTGCACAGGACCTATTGTTGGATCCATCCTGGTCGCTTCTGCTGGAGGAGAGGTAATCAAGCCATTGGTAGGTATGTCAGGGTTTTCATTGGCATTTGCTATTCCATTTACCCTTTTTGCTGCCTTTCCATCTTGGCTAAATAGCCTTCCCAAATCCGGAGGATGGCTGAATTCGGTAAAGGTAGTTCTTGGATTCCTTGAGTTGGCATTTGCCTTCAAGTTCTTGAGTGTTGCGGATCAGACCTATCATTGGGGTATCCTGGACAGGCATGTATACCTGGCTATTTGGATAGTGATCTTTTCTTTGTTAGGATTCTACCTTCTTGGAAAGATTCGGCTTCCACATGATTCACCTTTAGAAAAGGTTTCTGTAACAAGGCTGTTGATTGCAGTTTTCACCTTCTCATTTGTGATCTATTTGATCCCTGGTATGTTTGGGGCACCACTAAAAGCACTGTCCGGATATCTTCCACCCCAGACAACTCATGATTTCGATTTGAACAAGATGTTGCGTGAATCCGGTGGGTCTGGGAATGCCCACGTTGCTTCAAATCTTTGTGAAACTCCCAAATATGCTGATCTTCTTCACCTACCGCATGGTCTTGAAGGGTACTTCGATTTTGAGCAGGCTAAGAATTGCAGCAAGGAGCTTGGCAAACCCATTTTTATTGACTTTACAGGCCATGGATGTGTCAATTGCAGAGAGATGGAAGCCAACGTATGGTCAGATCCTCAGGTGCTTGAAAGGCTAAGGAATGATTTTGTGGTAGTTGCACTATATGTTGATGATAAATACCAATTACCTGAGAATGAATGGTACACATCAAGCTATGATAACAAGGTGAAAAAGACCATAGGAAAACAAAATGCAGATTTTCAGATAACCAGGTTCAACAACAACGCCCAACCCTATTATTGTCTGGTTGATGAAAACGGTGAATTATTGGTCGAACCAAAAGCCTACGACCTTCAGGTACCAAACTTTGTTGAATTTCTGGATTCCGGGATAAAAAGATATGAGGACAGGAATAATGGCCTTGCAGATCTAGGGAGTTCTAACCAACCATCCTCCAATTAAAATCAGTCCCTTTGTGAATTAAAAGCATCCTTTTTAAGGATGCATTTTGTTCAGAAGAAAGTTCCGGGTCTTCCGCTAAGATCTTTTCTGACCACTTTTTTGCTTCTATCAGAATGGCTCCGTCGGTTGCGAGGTTTGCTATCTTGAGGACCAGCTCGCCACTTTGCTGGGTGCCGGCCAAATCTCCCGGTCCTCTAAGCTTGAGATCAACCTCCGCGATCTTAAAACCGTCGTTTGTGTCAACCATTGTTTTGATCCTGGTTTGAGCTTCCCGTGTTAGTTTTTCCTTTGAGACCAAAAGACAGTAGGACTGTTCGCTTCCTCTTCCCACCCTTCCCCTTAGCTGATGTAGTTGTGCCAATCCAAATTTCTCTGCGTTCTCTATGATCATTGTGGATGCATTGGGGACGTCCACACCGACTTCAATAACAGTGGTTGATACCATGATCTTGGTTTCGCCTTTAACAAACCTAGCCATTTCATATTCCTTGGCATCGGATTTCATTTGACCATGCAGAATGCTTAATGGAACTCCGGGGAAAGCTCTGCTTATGCTTTCAAAACCATCCATCAAGTCTTTGAGATCCAACTTTTTTGACTCTTCGATAAGTGGATATACCACATAGGCCTGACCTCCATTCTCGATCTGTTTTTTTATAAACGAAAAGATCTTGATCCGGTCCCTGTCCGTCGCATGTTTGGTAATGATCGGTTTCCTTCCTTCCGGAAGCTCATCGATAATTGAGAGATCAAGATCCCCGTAAAAAGTCAACGCCAAAGTTCTGGGGATAGGAGTTGCAGTCATCACAAGAATATGGGGATAGATATTTTCATTTTTATTCCAAAGTCTTGCCCGTTGAGCCACTCCAAATCGATGCTGCTCATCGATAATGCATAGGCTCAATTCTTTAAACCTAACCCTGTCCTCAATTAGGGCATGAGTCCCAATCAAAAGGTCGATTTGACCTTCCTTTAGATCTTCCAAGATCGATTTCCTATCCTTTCCTGAGGTTGATCCTGTCAATTTTGCAACCCGCAATCCAATTTTGCCCCCAAATTCCTGGAGCTTTTGAAAATGCTGATTGGCAAGGATCTCAGTAGGTGCCATTAAACAGGTTTGTGTGTTTTGATCTTTTGCCAACAGGGCCGTTAAAAACGCAATAATGGTTTTTCCGCTTCCCACATCCCCCTGCAGGAGGCGGTTCATCTGAAAACCAGATTTCAGATCTGAGAAGATCTCTCTCATTACATGCTTCTGGGCATCTGTAAGAGTGAAAGGCAAATGTGATTTATAGAATTCGGCAAGTGTATTGGTTTTACTGAATACCTTGCCAGGGGTATTTTTTTTGTTTAGCTGTTTGGACCTTATCAGCTTCAATTGAAGAAGGAATAACTCTTCAAATTTTAATCTTCTTCTGGCCTGCCTTGCCTCTTCCAGGGAATTGGGGAAATGGATTTGCCTTATTGCATCCCTCTTAGTTATTAACCTCAGAGATTCCTTGATGTCTTGAGGAATTGGATCTGATATGGTGCTTGGAAGTTTCTCCAGCATTCTTTGGACCAGATTTCCAATGGATTTTCCATCCAGATATGATCTTTTCAGTTTTTCTGTTGAGGAATAAACCGGGACAAATTTCTTTTCCTGAAAGGTGAAAGCATCATATTTCTCCAATTCTGGGTGCGAAATGCTGATCGAACCCTTAAAAAGAGCAGGCTTTCCATAAAGCAGGTATTTAGTCCCAGGTTTTACGCTTTTTTCAATCCAATTCACTCCGGAGAACCAATTGACCTTAATAGAACCACTTTCATCAAAAAATTCCGATTCAAGTCTTTTTTTTCTTCCATATCCTGCCGGAATCAACTCCCCAAACTCGCCTATTAGCTGTATTGAGTCCTCAAACCCCGTTAGATCCTTGGTTTTTTGGATCTTCGAGCGGTCCTCGTAGCGAAAGGGGAAATAAAAAAGGAGGTCCCCAAACGTGTAAATCCCAAGCTCGGACTGGAATAATAGGGCCTTTTTTGGACCAACTCCCTTTAAAAACTCAATTTTTGAATCAAAAAATTCTGCCAACCGTATAAATCAAAAGCGAATACAACCCTTATTTTTGGGCTTTGAAAAATAAAAATCTAAACTGTTTCGTTGAAGCCTCTACCTTGCTTAAAATTTGGGGAAGGCATATATTAGCGGTTGATTTCGTTATTCTTGTAATTTGAATAGGGTATGAAAAATTTCTTTCAGGTTGGTTTACCAATCGTTGTTCTAGCTATGTTTATCCAGGCCTGTGGGGGAGGAGGAGGAATGAGAACCGCCTCAAGTCCAGGGGGGTCCAGCTCTGCAACCGGTCTTGTCTTCAATGAAGAAGGTGGATTTCAGGTTAATGATTATGCCGGACAGCCTGAAGCTCCGAATATGGTATTTATTGAGGGTGGTAGAACAACCCTGGGTTCTTCAGAGGAAGATATTCTCAATCGTCATGATAATATTGAAAGGACGGTTACCGTAGCTTCTTTTTTCATGGATATGACCGAGATAGCCAATATCCACTGGCTTGAGTACATGTTCTATGTGAAAAGGGATTCTACTGAAGATGTTTATCAGAGGACACTTCCTGATACTTTGGTATGGAAATCTGAATTGGCCTTCAATGACCCTTATGTAGATCATTACTTGAGATACCCCGGTTTCCGTTATTATCCCATTGTGGGGGTTTCCTGGCTTCAGGCACAGGACTATTGTGATTGGAGGACCAAAGTTGTCAATGAGCAACTGGCAAGGGATCAGGGATTGGAGCCAGAAACATATTCAGGAAGGATACCATTGGAATCTGGTTTCGTGGTTCCGGCTTTCAGGCTTCCTACCGAGGCAGAATGGGAATACGCTTCAATGGCACTTGTAGGTACTCAGTACCTTGATGAAAACCAATCTCATAAGAGGATATATCCTTGGGATGGACATGCTGTAAGGAATCCTTATGGAGCAGAGATGGGTCAGTTCCTTGCTAACTTCAAAAGGGGTAAAGGTGATTACGCTGGTATTGCAGGAAGGCTTAATGATGGTGCTATGATCACGGATCATATTTATTCCTATCCTCCAAATGATTATGGTCTCTACAATATGGCAGGTAATGTTAGCGAGTGGGTTTGGGATGTTTATCGTCCAATGTCTTTCAGGGATGTTGATGATCTTAATCCTATCCGTCGTGATGGTTTCCTTGACATTGAGGAGCGTTATGATGAAGCCAATACTTTGATCGCTAACGAAACAAGAGTATATAAGGGTGGGTCATGGAAAGATCCTGCATATTTCATGTCACCTGGTACCAGAAGGTATCTGCCTCAGGATACTTGCCTTGCGACCCTTGGGTTTCGTTGCGCAATGATCTCTGCAGGAAGAAACAACTAAGTAGGCGTTTAAAAATATTTGCCTCGAGGATCTCGAAACCTTTCGGGACCTCGGGGCTTTTTTTATTATGAGGGTTATTGGAGTTATGTCGGGAAGCTCTCTCGATGGGCTTGATCTTGCATTTTGTTCTTTTCAAAAGGAAGGTGAAAACGTCAATTGGAGTCTTGATGGCACCCTCGCTATTCCATATCCGAACTCACTGCGAAGAAGACTGGGGAATCCAGATAGCCTTGATGAAGCAGGCTTAAACAAACTTGACCATGACTTCGGAATATTTGTAGCCAATTCCCTAATAAGCTGGATAGGAGAAACCGGTTTCCAGGTAGATCTGATAGCTTCTCATGGTCATACTCTTTTTCATCGACCGGAGAAGGGTTTAACTCTTCAGGTTGGGGATGGAAAGGTTATATATGAGTCTACCGGAATTAAGGTTGTCAATGATTTTCGTTCCGGGGATGTAAAACTTGGTGGCCAGGGAGCACCATTGGTTCCTGCAGGCGATCATGACCTCTTTCCGGGATTTGATGCCTACCTTAATCTAGGAGGGATAACTAACATCTCATTTTTCGATCAGGGTGATTTTAATGAAGCCTTCGATATAGGTCCTTTCAATCAGGTCGTAAATCATTATTCACGATTGCTGGGAAGCGATTTTGATCATGGAGGAGAGTTTGGAAGCAAAGGACATGTTGAACAAATGATCCTTGAAAAATGGAATTCCTTGAATTATTATAAACAACCAGGACCAAAATCCCTGGGACGGGAATGGGTAGAGGAGATTTTCCTTCCTTCCACCGGAGGTGTGGACCCATACTCTTCAATCGCTACTTTCTACCAACATATGGCTGAGCAGATCCAAAATGTTTTGTCAAAAAAAAAGGAGAAGGGCAGAGTTTTGGTTACGGGAGGAGGGGCAAAGAACCATTACTTCCTTGATCTTCTAAAAGGGAAAAGTGAATGGGATTTTATTGTACCCGAACAAAGGGTCATCGATTTTAAGGAGGCCATAATTTTTGCTTATCTGGGGTTCTTGAGAGTCAGAGGAGAAAGGAATATTTTTGCCGCCGCTACCGGAGCCTCAAAGGATAGTATCGGTGGGATCATTCACGGAAAATAATTGTGCTTATGAGCGAAATGGAGTCTTTATTGAAGAAGTTTGAAGAGAAATCACCGGAGGTGGTTTTTGAGTGGTCGGATTCGGAAACCGAGGCAAAAGGCTGGGTTGTGATCAACTCATTGAGAAATGGTGCTGCCGGGGGTGGAACAAGAATGCGAAAAGGGCTGGATAAAAAAGAAGTTGAATCACTAGCCAAGACCATGGAGATCAAATTTACCATTTCGGGGCCTCCAATCGGAGGGGCGAAATCAGGAATAGATTTTGATCCATTCGATCCCAGGAAACACGGTGTACTCGAAAGATGGTATAAGGCTGTTTTTCCACTTTTAAAGAACTACTATGGCACAGGAGGCGATCTGAACATTGATGAGATCGCAGAGGTTATTCCTATCACTGAATCATTGGGTCTTTGGCATCCTCAGGAGGGTGTCGTTCAGGGCCATTTCATGCCGACCAACCCAGAGAAGATCAAGTTGATAGGGCAACTAAGGCAGGGGGTTTCCAAGGTGATTGAGGATCCTACCTATTCACCAGACATTGCCAAAAAGTATAAGATCGCCGATATGATCACCGGATATGGTGTCGCGGTTAGCGTAAAGCACTTTTATGATATTTGGCACAACGGTGTGGAAGGCAAAACCGCCCTGGTTCAGGGCTTTGGTAATGTTGGAGGTGCTTGTGCCCTATTTCTTGCCCAAATGGGAGTGAAGATCAAAGGTATCATTGACAGGACAGGAGGCTTGATCCAGGAAGAAGGAATGGATTATGAAATGGTCAAGAGGCTGTTCTTGGAGAAAAAAGAAAATGCCCTTCATAATGAAGATCTGATCCCTTTTGAAAAGATGGATTCCATGATCTGGAATTGCGGAGCTGATATTTTCATTCCTGCTGCAGGGTCCAGGCTAGTTTCAATGGATCAATTGGAATCCATGTTGTCCAAAGGCCTTGAGTGTATTTCGGCAGGTGCAAATGTTCCTTTTAGCGATCCGGAGATCTTTCTGGGCCCTATAGGAAAGTATGCTGACCATAATTGCTCCCTCATCCCTGATTTCATTGCAAATTGTGGAATGGCCAGGGCCTTTGCTTACCTTATGAATCCCGAAGCAGAGGTGAGTGATCAGGCTATTTTCGAAGACGTGGACGACACTGTCAAAAAAGCCTTAAGAAATATTTATTCCGAGCATAAAAACCCTGTAGAAATAGCCTCTAAGGCATTTGAGATCTCTTTGCGAGAGTTATTATAAATAATTGTCAAATAGGTTGAAAAGGCCCATATAGGCTTTATTTTAGAGGCCCTTTTCAAGTCTAATGGAGATCTATCATTCAATAGCTATGGTTCTTACCGATCTTTTGAGTATCGGTTCAGGAATTGGGCTTTTATCCGTTAGCAATATTGAATCTTTTCTGGTCATTCCACTTCTCAACGAGACAGCTCAGGAAGTTGCACACGCCAGCCATCACTTGGATCCGGCCGGATGGTCCGTGATCCCATTTGTTACCCTTTTGGTGTTAATTGCTTCAGGTCCATTGCTCTTCGAGAATTTTTGGCACCATCATTATCCAAAGGTTGCGGTATTCCTTTCTCTGATCGTGGTGAGTTATTACCTCTTCGTTCTTCATAACTATCATGGACCGGTGCACGCCTTCTTTGAGTATTTTCAATTCATCAGCCTGATCGCTGCCCTATTTATTGCTTCAGGTGGAATTCTGATCGAGATAGACCGTGAGGGCAAACCGTTGATGAATTCCATGATCCTTTTGGTGGGCGCCATTATTGCTAACCTAATTGGGACTACCGGAGCCTCAATGCTTCTCATAAGGCCTTTCCTAAGGCTGAACCGAAAAAGGGTCAAGCCCTACCATGTGGTGTTCTTTATTTTTATTGTGAGTAATGTGGGTGGCTGCCTCACCCCGATTGGAGATCCACCTCTTTTCCTGGGTTTTCTTAAGGGTGTTCCTTTCTTCTGGACGTTGGAGCATAATTGGCAAGCATGGCTGATAGGTGTGATCCTGCTGACCATCGCTTTTTACTTCTTTGATCGAAGGAATAAAGCTGATTATTTTCCTGATGAGGTGATAGGTACCACTAAAAAGACCAAGGTCAGCGGGAAACTTAACTTCTTTTGGCTTACCCTGATCATTGGAGCTGTATTTATCGATCCAAATTTGCCCGGAATGGAGTGGGTGCCTTTCATCGAATATGGGGAAGCAAAATTCTCATTCGTAAGAGAGACCCTCATGTTGACCTTTGGACTATTGGCCTATCTGACTACCAAAAAAGAGATCCTAAAAAAGAACGATTTTAATATGGAGCCCATCAGGGAAGTAGGTTTCATCTTTATAGGGATTTTTGGGACGATGATGCCGGCTCTGGAGATGGTAGGAAAATTTGCTAAAAGCCCCGCCGGGATAAAGCTGATGACTATTAACACACTTTATTGGGGTACCGGAACCCTTTCCGGCTTTCTGGATAATGCACCTACCTATTTGAATTTTTTAGCTGCTGCCCTTTCTTCGGTTGGTGGGGATATAAATGCTTATCCTCATGTACATGGATTCGCAATGGGCTCCTTTCCAGACTCTGTTTGGTACCTGCAGGCTATCGGAATTGCAGCTGTTTTTTTTGGAGCTCTTACCTATATCGGTAATGGACCGAATTTCATGGTAAAATCGATTGCGGAACAGGTTGGTGTCCACATGCCTTCATTCTTTGGGTACATAATCAGGTTCTCAATACCCATACTCCTCCCGTTGCTTTTCCTGATCTGGATTATTTTCTTCTAAAGGGAACCTGTCCTCCCCCCATCCACCGGAAGGTTGATCCCATTTACGTATGATGCTTCATCTGATGCCAGATAAAGGACAGCATTTGCCAGTTCCTCTGCCTTTCCAAATCTTCTCGCAGGAATTCCGGCCAGCATTTTTTTTGTTACTTCATCAAGAGGGATGCCCTCTGTGTCTGACTTGGATTCGATAAGGGAATCCAACCTGGCTGTCTCGGTAGCACCAGGCAGGACATTGTTCACTGTGATCCCAAAGGGTCCTAACTCAGTTGCTATTGTCTTCGCCCATTGGGCCACAGCACCCCTAATAGTATTTGAGACTCCAAGTCCCTGAATGGGTTGCTTTATCGATGTGGAGATGATATTGATAACCCTGCCATAATTGGATTCCTTCATTTTCTTCAGGCAAGATCTCAAAAGGATCTGATTGCAGATCAGGTGGGCATTGAATGCAATCCTGTATTCTTCCAAATCTGCAGTGGATGCGGGACCTCCTTTAGGACCTCCTGTATTATTCACGAGTATATTGGCCCATATACTTTCTTCTTTGATCTTTTCCAGTTTTTCACTCAGGACATGAGGCTCAGAAAAATCAGCTGAGAGAAATGAGTGACCTAATTCCTGATTTGGCAATTCAGCTGCTACTTCTACCAATCTGTTCTCATTTCTGGAGATAAGCAGAATCCTGCAACCATTTTCAGCCAGGGCTCTTGCAGAGGCCAAACCTATGCCCTGAGTGCTTCCGCAAACAATTCCTGTTCTTCCTTGTAAATCAACTTGCATCCTGATCTTCTGATTATTAGATGTTATATTTAAGAAAATCTTTTGATTCAAGTTCAATGATCAAGCGCCCATTCAATTTATTTAAGTGGATAGAGGAAAACAGAGATATACTTAAACCTCCAGTAGGCAATAAGAATCTTTATGTTGAGGCTGATGATTATATAGTGATGATAGTTGGAGGACCAAATGCCAGGAAAGACTATCATTTCAATGAAACAGAGGAGCTTTTTTTCCAGCTTGAGGGAGATGTTGAGGTAAAGATCCAGGAAGATGGCAAAGCGGTTACCATACCAATAAAGCAGGGAGAGATGTTTTTGTTGCCTCCAAGGATTCCCCATTCTCCTATTAGACCTGCGAACACGGTAGGATTGGTGATTGAACGGGTGAGGGAGCCTCAAATGAAAGATGGCCTGTTGTGGTTTTGCGAAAATTGCAACAACAAGCTGCATGAAACCTATTTTCATCTCACCAATATTGAGAAGGATTTTCTTCCAAGGTTTAAGGAGTATTATGGCTCTGAGGAGCTTAGGACTTGCAATAATTGCGGTACCGTAATGGAAACCGATCCCCGATTCGTTTAGTGTCTTATTCCAGTTTTTTTCTACCTCCCCTTTTTCTCCATTTGGAAGAAGAGGACAATAAGTTGGTCTCTGCTAAGTTTTTGGAGAAAACCAACAATAATCCTGGATCCGAAGAACTTTATCCCTTGCTGAAGCAAGCAGGGAAGCAATTGAAAGAATACCTGGAAGGAACAAGGAAAGACTTTGAGATTCCTCTGGATCTTCGATGCTCAAATTTTCAGAAAGAAGTCCTTGGACTGGTCCAAAGTATCCCATTTGGGGAGGTTAGATCTTATTCTTCATTGGCTGAAGAGCTAGGCGGGATAAAAAAGGTTAGGGCCGTTGCAGGGGCCATTGCTAGCAATCCATTGCCGATATTTATTCCCTGCCACCGGGTAATTGGAAAGGATAAGGGATTAAGAGGATATTTAGGTGGAGAAAAGCTTAAATTTTGGCTATTGAAACACGAGGGTATTAATTTGCCCGGTTTTCAACAAAACATGTTTGAATAGCATGGATCATACCCTGGAACAGGCAAAAAGGCTTGATGCTGAGGACAAGCTGGGACCCTTTCGGGATAAGTTCATTATTCCCCGCAAGCTTCCATCACCCTGTATATACTTTACCGGAAATTCATTGGGTTTACAGCCTGTTTTGACCAGGGAATACCTTAATCAGGAACTGGAGGCTTGGGCTGACTATGGTGTGGAAGGACACTTTTTAGGGAGGCATCCTTGGTTTCACTATCACAAACTTTTTCCAGAGAAGATCGCTAAACTGGTTGGAGCTCAGGTGGATGAGGTTGTAGTAATGAATACCCTGACTGCAAATCTTCATTTTCTGATGGTTTCTTTCTACCGCCCCAATTCTTCTCGATATAGGATCCTTACGGAAGGAGGCAATTTTCCTTCCGATTACTATGCCCTTGAGACCCAGGCAAAATTTCATGGATTTGACTTTGAGGATGCGGTGTTAGAGCTATTCCCAAGGGAGGGAGAAGACCATCTGCGGACGGAAGATATTTTGCAGGCGATCATGGATTGCGGTGATTCACTTGCCTTGGTTATGATGAGTGGAGTGAATTACTATACGGGCCAGAAATTTCAAATGGAAGAGATCACCAGAACTGCCCATTCAGTAGGAGCTCTTGCAGGATTTGACCTTGCACATGCTATTGGCAATGTGGAATTAAAGCTTCACGAGTGGAACGTGGATTTTGCTGTCTGGTGTTCATACAAATACCTGAATTCTGGCCCAGGAGGTCCGGGGGGGCTTTACATTCATGAAAGACATGGAAATGATCCTGAAACACCCAGATTTGCCGGGTGGTGGGGTCATGATGAAGAAGAAAGGTTTCAGATGAAAAAAGGGTACATACCCATGAAAGGTGCTCCTGGGTGGCAACTCAGCAATGCCCAGGTATTCGGAATGGCCGCTCATCTGGCCTCGCTGGACTTATTTGAGGAAGCTGGAATTGAGAATTTGATTGACAAGAGCAAAAAGATGATAGCTTTCCTCAATGGACTTTTGGAAAACGTGAATCTGTCAGTAAATGGAAATTCATTCAAAGTACTTACCCCGGAAGGAGTTGATGACAGAGGTTGCCAATTTTCGATGGTGATCGAAAAGAATGGAAAGAAAGTTTTTGAGTATTTGAGCAAGGAGGGCGTAGTTGCGGATTGGAGAGAGCCGGATGTGATCCGGATTGCTCCCGTTCCCTTTTACAATACCTTTCAGGATCTTTATATGTTCTCTCAGCTGTTTAAAAAAGCATTGGAAGATGTCAACTGAAAATAAAAATGTAACCATCATAGGGGCTGGTCTGGTAGGATCATTATGGAGCCTGTTCCTTGCCCAAAAAGGCCACAACGTAAAGATGTTTGAAAAAAGAGCTGATCTGAGAAGTGGGAGAGCAGAAGCTGGAAGATCGATCAACCTTGCCCTTAGTGACCGGGGTTGGAAGGCTCTGGAATCGGTACAAATTGATAAAAAGGTACGGGAAATTGCCCTTCCAATGAAGGGAAGAATGATGCATGATCTGGATGGTACAACAACCTTCCAGCCCTATGGAATGGAGGGTCAGGCGATATGGTCCGTTTCCAGGTCTCAATTGAATATTGAGCTTTTGAATGCCGCTGAGGAGGCAGGGGTTGAAATGGAATTTGAGGTTAAATGCCTGAATGTAGATTCAGAATCAGGGATTTGCAGTTTTGAGGATAGAGAAGGGAAGAATTTTGATGTTAAGTCAGATTTTGCCTTCGGAACTGACGGAGCTTATTCAGCTGTGAGGAATTCTTTCTATAGAAAGGATCGATTCAATTATCAACAGATGTACCTTACTCATGGCTACAAGGAACTTGAGATCCCGCCGGGAGATGGTGGTTCTTTTTTGATAGAGCCGGAATACCTACACATATGGCCAAGGCATGAATACATGCTAATTGCACTACCGAATTTTGATGGAAGCTTTACATGTACTCTATTCTTTCCTTTTGAAGGAGAGCCCTCTTTCGAATCAATAGAAAGGACAGGCGTAAGAGATTTCTTTGAAAAGTACTTTCCCGATGCGACCAAACTCATGCCCGACCTTGAGGAGGTTTATAATTCCAATCCCACATCTTCTCTGGTGACCGTAAGATGTTTTCCTTGGGTGTTTGATGATACCGTTTGCTTATTAGGAGACGCAGCCCATGCTATAGTCCCCTTTTATGGGCAAGGAATGAATTGTGGTTTCGAAGATTGCAGCATTTTGATAAAGCATTTAGATGAAAGTGGAGGTGATTGGAAGAAAGCACTGCAGGACTTTCAATTAGAAAGAAAAAGAGATGCTGATGCCATTTCTGAATTGGCGCTAAACAACTTCATAGAAATGAGGGATAAGGTTGCTGATCCTGTTTTTCTCTTGCAAAAGAAGGTTGAGGCCCGGATTCAGGAAATCTATCCTGAAAAGTGGGTTCCCTTGTACTCCAGAGTGACCTTCAGTCATAATCCATATTCAGAAGCTCTGGAAATAGGCAGGGAGCAGCAGGAGTTGATCGACAAGATCATGAGTGTTCGGGATATTGAGAACATCTACCAGAAGGATGACTTCAAAGACCTTTTAAAGTTTTACCTGCAGGATTAAAACCTTGTTATTCCTGAGGGGTTCACCTTATAATGGAATCCAATCAAAAGAAGATCCTGATCGCAGGCGGTTCCGGATACCTGGGACAAAAACTTGCAGATTTTTATAGATCCAAGGGTCACGAGGTAATGATACTCTCAAGGGTGAAAAAGGGAAAAAGCTCCCTCCAGTGGGATCCGGAAAAAAATACAATCGACGAGGAGGCACTTGCTTGGCCAAATGTTCTGATCAACCTTTCCGGCCAAAGTATTGGTGAAATGCGGTGGACGCAAAAGAGAAAGGAACAACTCCTTAGATCGAGAACTATTTCAACTGCCTTTCTCGTGCAACTTTTGAACCAAGGTAGGTTTTCCAGCGTGGACCTCTTTATCAATGCCTCAGCCACTGGTTATTACCCTGTCGGAAAAGACCCAAGATCTGAGGAAAGCATAGCAGGTACCAGCTTTCAAAGCAGCCTGGTAGAAAAATGGGAAAAGGAATTGACTGGGCTTAAGGCCACTGTCAGGACCGTGATCCCAAGGATAGCCTTTGTTGTTGCAAAGGATAGTGAGGGGGTAAAAAAAATGGCACTTCCGGTTAAATTAGGAATAGGCAGTCCCTTGGGAAGGGGTGATCAGATAGTACCCTGGATCCATCTTCAGGATCTATTACGGGCTTTTGAATTCTTCTTAAATGACTCCAGGGTTTCCGGTCCAGTCAACCTGAGTCACCCAGTCCAGATATCAAACCGGGAATTCTTAAGGTCTTTTGCCAGGCATTACAAAAGACCATTTTTCTTTCCCAATGTTCCTTCCTGGATCTTAAAATTGGTTTTAGGTGAGATGTCGACACTTGCCTTGGATTCGATTTCAGTTTCTAGTCAAAAAATCTTGAAATTAGGATTCAAATTTCAATTTCCTGATTTAGATTCGGCCTTGGCAGAATCAAATTGAATTGGGAGGCATTCTGAAATCTTCTGAAAGGAAATGGATCATCATTTTCCTTACCATAATTACGTTGGTCGTAGGGTTTTTGTTTGCAATCGGTATTGGAGGTGAAAACCTAAATAAGGCCAGCAACTTGAATTTAGGGATCAGGCATCATGTTTCCCAACCCTATATTCCCCAAAAACTGGATTTTGCAGGAGAAAATGTGCCCTTACATATTCCGGATGTTTTTGAAAGACTGGAAAGGGAATTATTGATCAATGTGTATTGGGAATCCAATTCGATGTTGATGATGAAAAGAGGAGCCAGGTGGTTTCCACTGATCGATTCAATTTTGAATGAAAGGGGTATCCCTGCTGATTTCAGGTATTTGCCTATAGTGGAAAGCCGTTTATCCAATGAGATCTCTGAAAAAGGAGCTGCTGGGTTCTGGCACCTAATGCCTGCAACGGCAAGGGAGTTAGGTCTCATCGTCAATGATGAAATGGACGAAAGGTATGATCCGGTAAGATCAACGGAAGCTGCCGCGGACTTCTTGTTAAGGGCAAGAGACATGTTTGGTTCCTGGACCATGGCGGCTGGAGCTTTCAACCGGGGTATGAATGGTCTGAGAAGGGCGGTAAACCATCAAAGACAGAATAATTATTTTGACCTTAAGCTCAATGATGAAAGCGCAAGATATCTTTTTAGGATACTTGCCTTCAAGATCATTTTCTCTGAGCCCAAAAGGCAAGGCTTTTATATGAAAAAAAGTGAGCTTTATGTGTTCCCGGAATTTGAGACGGTTTTTGTAGACAAACCCGTGGACTGGGTGAGATTTGCTTCAAACAATGGACTGAGTTACAAACATCTCAGGATCTGGAATCCATGGATTCAGAATAAACGGTTTAGAAACCTTTCCGGACAGGGGATAAATATTTGGCTTTTGAAAGAGCCCAGATATGCAGTTACAAATAAAGACTGGGATTCTCTTGGAGTAATGGATGAGAATTTGGAATCCATTCCCTGGGACCCGGCAATGGATACCTTATATATCGACAGGGTTGAATGAAGAAACAGGTTTCAAATAATGGATTTGATTCAACCGGATTTCAAAATATTGAAGTCTATGGGGCAAGGGAGCATAACCTGAAGAACATTGATGTTTTGATTCCCCGTAACAAACTGGTGGTGATCACTGGTGTTTCAGGAAGTGGGAAATCATCCTTGGCATTTGATACCCTTTATGCTGAGGGCCAGCGGAGGTATCTTGAAAGCTTTTCGGCATACGCGAGGTCCTTTATTGGAGATCTTGAAAGACCCGATGTCGATAAGATAAACGGTTTAAGCCCTGTGATTTCCATCGAGCAAAAAACCACATCAAGGAATCCAAGGTCAACGGTTGGCACCTTAACCGAGATCTATGATTTCCTGAGGCTATTTTACGCGAGGGCAGGAGAGGCTTTTTCCTATATCACCGGAAAAAGAATGGTGAGACAGTCTGAGGATCAGATCAAAGATGCCATTCTAAAACAATTTGATGGTGAGATGATCACTCTTTTGGCCCAGGTGGTGAAAGGTCGTAAGGGTCATTACAAAGAATTGTTTAAATCCCTGGCCAAGGCCGGATTTAGTAAGGTCAGAATAAATGGAGAGTTACAGTCCATCCAGCCCAGAATGCAGCTTGACCGCTATAAGACCCACGATATCGAGGTTGTGATTGATCGGATCAAGATCTCAAAAGATCAAAAGGTTCGACTTGCTCAATCTATTGAGCTGGGTCTTAAATGGGGTAAGGGTGGAGTGATGGTTCTTAACAATCAGGAAGAGGCGCGCCATTTCAGTCGCTCTCTTATGGACCCTGAATCCGGGATCTCATACGATGAACCCGCTCCCAATACTTTTTCATTTAATTCTCCATACGGTGCATGCCCGATCTGCAATGGCTTGGGTTTTATTGAGGAGTATTCTAAGGAAACCCTTATTCCGGATGATAAGCTCAGCATCGCAAGTGGAGGGATCGCGCCCCTGGGTGAGTACAGGGATATCTGGATCTTTAAGCTTATCGAGTCAGTATTGAAGAGCGAAAAACTGAATCTCTCGACACCCATCAATAAGATCCCCGAAGATGTGCTGGAGGTGGTCCTGAATGGCTCTACTAAGAAGATCCCGGTTCCTTCTACCAAATATCCCGGAACATTCTGGAATGCCAAATTCAGAGGAGTCGTCCAATACATTCAGGATTACAAAGGCTTCGAGGGTTCTAATGACGAAAAGATCCAGGAAGAGGATTATAAAAGGGAATGTACCGAATGCGGGGGAGCAAGACTTAAGAAGGAGGCTCTTCATTTCTTTATTGATAAGAAGAACATAGCAGAGATCTCTGCATTTGATATTTCCACCCTTTCCGAATGGTTTGTAGATATTGAATCAAGACTCAATGAGCGTCAGAACAAGATCGCTGAAGAATTGCTAAAGGAGATCAGGAAGAGAATTGGCTTTCTCAACGACCTGGGATTGGGTTATCTGACCCTTGACAGAACCCTGAAAACCCTTTCCGGCGGTGAATCACAAAGGATCCGCCTGGCCACTCAGATTGGCTCTCAATTGGTTGGGGTCCTCTATATCCTGGACGAGCCGAGCATAGGGTTGCATCAAAGAGATAATAACAAGCTGATCACTTCATTAAAGAAATTACGGGACCTAGGGAATACAGTAATTGTTGTGGAGCATGACAAAGACACCATGCTGCTTTCTGATCACATAATCGACATCGGGCCTGGAGCTGGCAGGCACGGAGGTGAAATTGTTGCGGAGGGAGCACCTGGTAGCTTCAGTTCAGGTCAAAGTGAGACTTCCAATTACCTTTTAGGTGATCTGAACATTCCTGTACCCTCGAAGCGTCGAAAAGGAAGTGGCAAGGATCTGGTTTTACTTGGGGCGAAGGGTCATAACCTTAAGGATATTGAGCTAAAGATCCCTCTGGGAACCCTTACTTTGATCACTGGGGTATCCGGAAGCGGAAAATCCACGCTGATCCATGAAACCCTTTTCCCAATTCTCCAGAATCAATTCTACAAGAGCAAAAGAAGGCCTCTGGAATACAAACAGATAAAGGGCCTCGAGAATCTGGACAAAGTGATCGAGGTAGATCAAAGCCCTATCGGAAGAACGCCCAGATCCAATCCTGCCACATATACCGGTGTGTTCTCTGATATCCGAAGTTTGTTCAGCCAGTTGCCTGAGGCTAAGATCAGGGGCTATAAACCTGGAAGGTTTTCTTTCAACGTAAAGGGAGGAAGATGTGAAGAGTGTCAGGGAGGGGGTATGAAGCTTGTTGAAATGGATTTCCTGCCAAGCGTTCTGGTCCATTGCGAGACCTGCAAGGGAAAAAGATATAACCGTGAGACCCTCGAGGTCAGGTTCAAAGGGAAGTCGATCAGCGACGTGTTAGATATGACGGTAAATCAGGCGGTGCAGTTCTTTGAGAATCACCCTAGGATCCTCAGGAGAATCAAGACCCTGAAAGAGGTAGGGCTGGGGTATATCACCTTGGGCCAACATGCTACAACCTTGTCCGGAGGAGAAGCCCAAAGGGTGAAACTCGCTTCTGAACTTTCAAAAAAAGATACGGGTAAGACCATGTATATCCTTGACGAACCGACAACAGGACTTCACTTCTCCGATATCAATATGTTGATGGATGTATTGAATACCCTGGTGGATCGAGGAAATTCGGTATTGATAATTGAACATAACCTGGATGTGATCAAAATGGCAGATCATATCGTAGATCTTGGCCCTGAAGGCGGCAAGGAGGGTGGAAAAATAATTGCGACCGGGACACCTGAGCAAATGGTTAAAGTGAAGGGGAGCTATACCGGTGATTTCTTACGGAGAGAACTAAAAAAGAAAAGCCAGACCTAAAAGGTCCAGCTTTTAACTAAAATTGATGTATATGTTGAGAAAACTACTACTATGCTTATCAATTCAACGAAATCCGTTGAGAAAATGTTTTTGTCGTTTTGAAGAATTTTCACCCGAATGGGGAAAGAAGTTCAATTCGACCTCCGACAATATTACAGCAATCACCGTGCCAAAAAATTATACCCTTTCATAGACTGTATAGGCAATATTTTCAAGAATCACCTATTTTCTAAACATGTTCGATTATCCGTTATGGGTGTACGTTAGCGTACAGGATTACACCAGAATCTGCAGTGCCTTTTCTCGGATAAGGGGTTCCCAGATCGCGTACTCTTTGGCGGATGGATGTAAGCCATCTTTTGCGACTAACGTTGGATCATTCTCCATCTCCTTAGAGATCGGGAAAATATCCACATAGGGATAGTCAAAGGCTTCAGCTTTCCTGAGAAGGATCGAATTAAAATGTTCAAGACCAGCTGAGATATCCCTTCCCTTGGAATAGTTTGGGCCATCCGGAGTGATACCAAAATCTGGAATGTTGATGATCACAAGCTTTGAGCGATCCGGAAGTCCTTTCCTGATGTGAGCAAGGATGAAATCGAGATTAGATGAGTATTCCTTAGGCGTGACCCCCTGAACCCAATCATTGACCCCGATCAGCAGGGTGACAAAATTGCAATCAGCCTTGTCAAATACAGGAAGTTCCTTTTCAATAAGATCCTGGGTTGTCCACCCTGTCACGGATGGATTAGCCACTAGCTCTATATTCAAACCAATCTTGGATAGGTTATCGACCATTAGGCTCGGCCATGATTCTTCAAGTTTGGCCCCTTCGCCTATGGTATAGGAATCGCCAAGAGCTATGTATCGGATCTCTTTCAAGTCGGGTCAAAACTAACCCAATTTAAAGTTTATGGGCATAATAACTTTTACCGGTACTGGCCGGCCCCTTTGGAGCCCGGGATTCCATTTTGGGGCTTTTTTCAAAACCCTTATAGCTTCCTCATCGCAGCCAGAACCGATTCCCTTGATGATCTTACAATCCCGGATCTTTCCATCTGCGCCGATGATGAACTCTACGAAAACCTTTCCTTCCACGCCTCTTCGTTTTGCCTCCCTGGGATACCTTATGTTTCTGGATAAAAACTTGACCCAACTCTGGATACCTCCGGCAGGTTCAGGTTGAACCTCAGGTACCAGTACAAAAGGAACCTCTATTTCCTCCTCTGGGGGGTCCTCAATGATCACCCCTGGTTTTGTTGGAACCGGCTCGTGGATCGGTTCCGTACTTTCTTCTATTTCTGATTCGATCTCCCTTATTTCTGGCCCTGGAACTTCGATCTTTTTTACTTTTTTGGGTTTCGGGGGTGCATCAATTTCCGTTATTGGAGGAACAGTATATTCTTCGAAGATCCTATCGGATTCATCATTAAAATCCAGAGGATCATTTGGTCCGTATGTTTTCCATTCAAAGCCCGAGAAAACAGTCAACAAGGAAATACATATAGAAATGTTCCATATTAGAACACTTCGGGTTTTCCGAAATCTATTTTTTTGTTTTCTAATGTCTGGCTTTTGGGCTAGATGTTTTAGTTGTCGCCTCGAATAAATCCTAAGAAGAATTATGGCGGAGAAAAGAAAGGTCAATGCAAGGATCAGTAAGCCAATCATAATGAACGCTTTGGTATAAAACGACCTCTTCTCCTGTGAATTGTTTCAATTTTGCCTTTGAAACCTTCCGCTCTTGTTTTTGTCCTTGATAATCCCCTTGTATTCCCCTGCTAGGAAAACATAGAACGCTGGAGGCAGTCGATCATTTTTTTGATCGCCATAATCGGAATCTTTCTGTTGAATAGATTATTTCCCCACTTTGAAACTCATCTTTCCTGGGTAACAGGAAATATCTTGTATCCGTATTTTCATAACTATCAACCGGAACAAAATGACTATTCCTTTTCGTGAAAAACCTTAGAACTCTTGGTTTAAAGAAAAGAACAGGTTCGTTTTCGGAGATATTCTTGGTTATATAGTTATAATGATCCTTCATTTCCACGGTATAGGCCTGGTTTGTTGGGATCTTATTCCTTTTAAAAGATTCTATTCCTCCTTTTACAGCAATGATCCCGGTCCAAAGCAAAATGAAAACCACCCCGGAAAAGGCCAATTTTGGCTTTTTGCTTCCAATGATCTCTACTCCCTTTAGTATGAAAAAGAAAAAGATCGGTAGGACGGGGTACCAAAACCTTTCACCTTGCTTATGAGGCCAAATGATTATTATCACTGCCACCAAAAGAGCATATAAAAGGAAATGAACTGTTTCCTTCCAGCAAGTCGAAACCCCAATGATGGCAAGCCCGATGAAAAACAGGATCAACGAAAAAGAAGGAGTATCCCAAGTAAACATGAACGAGGATACCAGGTCTTCATAGAAAACAAGGTTGGAAAAAATTGAACCCAAGGATAGGCCTTCTGTTAATCTGTTTAAATGGTTGGCAGGATAATTAAGAAGAATAAGGAACTTCAACAGATAGGCAGAAAGGAATACTCCAAATGGAACCCATGTCCTAAGGTCAAGAATTCTCTCAAACCTGGATTTTCCTTCTTTTGAGATCAGTTGAAATACCAATAAAGCTGGTAAAAGAAAAAGACCAACATCTCTGATCAGATAGGAAAAAAATATCAGGCACCCTATAATAATCCCCTCGCTTAGTGAATGCTCCCTTTTGAAGTATGAAAGGGCTAAAAAACTGAAGAAGAAATAAGGTAGATCCGAGAAGATCTGATCTGATGATTTTGTAAAGCCAGCATTTAGTACAATACAGGCGATGAGGCAAAATGTAAAGATCTGGTTTTGGAAAAAGGGCTTGAAGACTTTAAAAAGAACGGGTATTGAAAGAATGGCAAATAGTGAGGTGTAAATCTTGAAACCAATAAAATTCAGGCCCAGTATTGCATAAATTGGAGCAAGTAGTATAGGGTAACCAAAGGGATAAAGGAGCGGCCCAAAAGGATGGATAGAATTGTTTGTTGCAAAGGCATTTGAAAGGTAGAGATCCCTCAATCCCCCCTGGGTTAAAGCCTTCGCTTGAGCAATATACATGGCAAAATCTCCACCCCAATCATGACCTTCCTGGATCCCAAGCCCTAGATAAGTTGCACAGGTTAGAATTATTCCCCCAAGCCAGATTTGGTTCTTATTTATCAAGAAAGGCTTTTAAAACATTTGAGAGCATAGTCGATATGACTTGTTCCAACATCCAAATGAGTCACGAGACGAATATGATCATCACCCATGGGAACGCTAAGGACCCCTAAGCGCTCCAGTTCTTTGATCAACTCTTCCCTGTTCCATTTTGATCCTGGAGTGAAGATCAGAATATTGGTTTCGGGTTCCGGGGCCTCCTTGGACAAACCATATTCTTTTAACCCTTTCCAAAGAGTTTTTGCATTTTCATGATCCTCCGTCAACCTTTCAATATTGTTTTCTAAGGCATAGATCCCTGCTGCCGCAAGATAACCTGATTGTCGCATGCCCCCGCCAAATGCCTTTCTGATCCTTTTGGCCTTGAATAGCAACTCAGGATCTTTTATTACCAGAACTGTTCCCACTGGGCAGCCCAATCCCTTGGATAGACAAATGGAAATGCTATCCAGATGACTTCCCAATTGTTCAGATGAATAGCCTTTGGAAACGATGGCATTAAAGGCCCTGGCCCCATCCATATGCAGGCTCAAGGATCTGCTCGTGCATAGCTCTGAGATCTCTCTGATGTTATCCAATTCATAGGAATACCCACCCCCTTTGTTACAGGTGTTTTCCAATACCACCAATCGGGAGGGAGGGAAGTGCACATCTTTAGGATTTATTGACTTTTCGATCTGCCGGGCATCGATTATTCCCCTTTGGCTTTGGATCAATTTTAATGCTACCCCTGAATTCGATGCAGGTCCAGCGGATTCATAATGGTAAATATGGGATTGGGAATCACAGATCACTTCATCCTGGGGTTGGGTAAACAGGCGGATCGCGATCTGGTTCGCCATGGTTCCGGAGGGGCAAAACAATGCTGCCCTCATTCCAAAAAGTGTGGCCGTCTTTGATTCCAGTTCCTTTACAGTTGGATCACTTTCCCAAACATCGTCCCCGACCTCTGCATTGAGCATTGCATCAAGCATTCCCCTGCTTGGTTTTGTCAGGGTATCGCTTCGGAAGTCGGCGACCATTATTTGATGCCTTCCAGTTTCTTTTTGATGAGTTCTTTAGCCTCTTTAAGCTTTTCGATCTCCAGCAGGGACTCTTTCTGATCGATCTGGTTTTGGTTGATAAGGTTGGAAATGTTTGTGGAATCAACCCTGTTCTGAGCAAGCCTTTCCTGAAGCTTAAGCTTTTGAAGGTGGTTCTTCTCAAATTCAGTGGAGAAATTCTCTCCCGATTTCACAAGGGATTCATAGCTCTTTACCTCTAGCTGTACTGCCCTCTCTGCCTCTTCGATCTCGCGGTTGACCTTGTTGACATAAACGTCCACTCCGAATTGATGCAAGGTCTCTTTTGCGACCTTCATTTTTGTGGGATGATGGTCGGGACCTACAAATTCTCCTCCAAACTCGATCCCCCACCAGATCATGGTTCCCTCTTCCGTCAAAAGAATTCGGGAAAAGGTCCTTGCAGGATTATTGCTGGCAATCTTTGGAATATATGCTTCCTGGACCACAAAGAACCCATTCTTCTCAGTTACCCTCCCATAAGATTTGAACTGATTCATCCATTGCTTCTCGACATCCTTTACATCCTTGATCTCAAGGGTGGTAGTCACCCCAGGGACCTCTTTTCCCTCCACCCGGTCGGATTCCTCCTTGACCACTACCGTTTGGGAAAATGCGAAAACGGAGAACAGCAAAATGAGCGTGAGAGTACTGGTTAGCTTTTTCATCTTGGGCTTTTTGTAAAAATAATCAATCGAAGATTTCATCTAATGACTTGAAATATATATGCGCTTGACCCGGGGGCCTATCTGGGTTAAGACCTCATAAGGAATAGTGCCCTGAGCTTCAGCATATTGTTCCAAAGAAAATTCCTTGCCAAAAATTTCAACCGGGGTTCCTGCAGGGTAATGGTCTCTTCCCAGGTTTACCATGATCATATCCATACACACATTTCCGATAACCGGGTAAGGGTTTTCATGTATGAAGACCTTTGACCTTTCATTTCCAAGCAGCCTGGGAAATCCATCAGCATAGCCGATTGGAAGGGTTGCTATATAGCTTTCTTCATCCACTCTTCCGCTTCTGGAATACCCGATACTTGAACCTTTTTCAAGTTTTTTGACCTGGGAGATCTCCGTGATCAATCTTGCCACTGAAGACAGTCGATTCCTGACTATTCCAGTTGGGTCCACACCATACAATCCTATTCCCAGCCTTACCATGTCAAAGTGGGCTTCCGGATTGTTGATGATCCCCGAAGTATTGCATATATGAATGGGAACCTTTTTTCCGTAGGAACTAAAAAAGCCTTCTGTCGAGGATCTGAATCTTTCTATCTGACCCTTGGTAAAATCCATTTCTCTTGGATCATCGGCGCTTGACAGGTGGCTAAAGATCGATCTTGGGGTAAGTTCTTTTCCCTTGAGAAAGGAGCCGATCTTTTCAGAATCTTCCGGTGCAAAACCCAGCCGGTGCATACCGGTGTCGATGTTGATGTGGATCCCCGGAATTATTCCTTTTTGTTCGGCTACCTCAATGATCCTATGGAGTCCTTCCCAATCAAATACCTCAGCCTCAAGCCCGTTTTCGATCAATAGGTCCAATCCTTCTTTGGAAGGATTCATCACCATGATGGGTGTTTTGATTCCCTGCTTTTTGAGCTCAAGCCCTTCATCCAGGTATGCAACTCCAAAGTGATCCACCTTGGTATCCAGAAATTTTGCCAACTCAGTCATGCCTATTCCATAACCGGAGCCTTTTACCATCACCATCATTTTGCTTTCGGGGGCGAAACCCTGGAATAACCTGAGGTTGTGTTGGACCGCTTCCAGATCAATTTCCAGGACAGTTCCATGTACTCTCTCTTCAAGAAAAGGGACCAGGGAATCCAGATTGAATTTCCTCGCACCAGTCAGCAGAATGGTTTCATTTTCGAAATCGGGGAAGGCTGACCTATCCTCAATATCCTCAACAAAATAGCTATTTCTGGCCTCTATCCTGTCTTTCAGTTTCCCGAGTATGGGACCTATCCCGACAAAATTCTTTAGAAATACCTGGTTGATCAATTGCACTACAGGATCATAATTTTCTTCCTCCAGGCCTGGGATATCTGTCATGATCAGGGATTTATCACTGGTATAGCCGAGCGTACTCAGGGACTGCAAGCCAAGTTTAAGACCATCAAAGTCCAGATTGTAGGAGTCATTGATCAACCAACAAGCATTATATCCCTTTTTTAGGTCCATCCTCATTGAGATGCCTGAAATGTCCCCTAATGAGGCCCTGATCTCATCGCTGTTCATACCCATTTCAAGGGCGAATACTATGCAATGGCTTATATTCTCCAGACTTCCATGATCGCCAAAATGGAACTCAAAATCATCACCATTTACGTTGATCATGGTGCCTTTACCCGATGCTCCGGAAAAAGTCACCCGATACTTGAAATTGCCTTCAGTGCCCCATAAGATCAGTTTTTCTCCAAGCTTCTCCCTTAAAGATTCTGAGTAAGATCTGTCTCCTCGGGCAATGACCTTTTGGGAACCCTCAAATAGCTTGAGTTTCTCACCGAGTTTCTCCTCTTCCGATCCAAATCCCTCGTTATGGGCAGGGCCCAGGGTGGTGAAGATCCCTAATTCGGGATTTAGGATCTCCTTAAGGTTCTCCATTTCCCCAGAAGTAGAGATCCCAGCTTCAAAAATCGCCAATTCGGGCTCCTGGTCCATGTTTAGGACAGAATAGGGCAGGCCGATCTGTGAATTGAAGCTCTTTGGATTTTTATAGGTATCGAATCGGCTTGAAAGAATATTCCATAGCCATTCCTTGACTATGGTTTTACCATTGCTCCCTGTGATCCCGATGATCCTGGTTTTTGAGAGACTGTTTCTTTGATCCTTTGCCAGGGTCTGTAAAGCTTTTAATGGATCATCTACCTGAATTAAGTTTTGGTCTTCGATTTCTTTAGAGAACTCTTCATGAGGCCGTGAGATCACGAAGTCCTTGACACCTTTTTTCTGAGCATCGGATATAAATTCATGCCCGTCCCTGTGACCATTCAGGGCAAAGAAAATTGAAGATTCAGGATTGCTTATTCTCCGTGTATCGAAAATGATTTCCCTGGGAATGCTTTCCGGGCTTCCAAGTTGACCCTTCCCTCCAAGGATTTTGGCTAATTCTCTGGTTTTTAATTTTTTTATCAAGGCTTATCGAAATGGGAGAGCAAGAAAATCTTACTGAAAAATACTGGAATAAAATTACAGCCTATTGTGCATTCAGGGAAAGAAGTACCAAGGAAGCTCTGGATAAGCTCAATTCCTATGAAGGGATCGATCAGGAACTCGTGGAAGAGCTGTTGAGTCGTCTTGTGGATCAGGGTTTTATTGATGAGGATCGCTTCGCTGAGGTATACGCGAGAGGAAAATTCAATTCCAGATCCTGGGGAAAGCTGAAGATCGCGAACGCCCTCAGAATGAAAGGGGTTGATCCGGCCAGGATACAATCCGGATTGGAAAAGTTGGAAGAAAAGGAGTATTGGGAAAAGGCTGTGAGCCTGGCGAAAAAGAAGGTAGAAAAACTGGATTTGGGATCAAGAAAAGACCAATCAAGATTGGTAGCATTTCTGGCTTCCAAGGGCTATGAATATGATATTGCTTTTCGGGCACTTGAGGAGATCAGGAAGCAACAAGATTAGGAAACCCCCTTCTTCCCTGAAGCCCTCCGCTATGGATCATTATTACCTTGTCCTGGCTCTCAAGAGATCCCCGTTTTAATAGATCCCATGTGGCAAAGGCCAGTTTTGCGGTGTAGATGGGGTCCATGGGGATAGAGTTCATTTCTTCAAATGCCTTAACAAATTTCAGAAGTTGATCGGGGAACCTTGCGAATCCACCAAATTCATATCCTTCAAGTATCTCCCAATTCGAGGAGCTTGTAAGCAGATCTTCATCCTTTTCCAGTTCATTTTTTATCCCCTTTAGCACAGGGATGCCAATTACCCTGGTTCCCGGACTTGAAGACAGAACCAATCCTTTGAATGTGTTTCCAGTCCCCATGGCGCACAAGATGGTTGTGAATTCCCTCGGGATCTGTTTTAGGACCTCTTGGGTCCCTTGCAGGCCTAGGGCATCATTTGCTCCAAGCGGGATCACTTCCTGGCCCTGGTAATTGAGATCCTCATCACTTTTTTGATTCAGGTTCTTGAATTCCTGCCTGTCGATAAACTCGAGTTTCATTCCCCAATTCCTACAATCCTTGAGGGTGGGGGTGAGTTCTTTTGGTTCCGGACCGGAAAGCAATCCCGTGGTTGGGATACCAAAAAGATGGCCTCCTTCAGCCAGCGCGTGGAGCAGGTTTGAGTAGGGGCCACCAATTCCTATCAGTCCAGATTTTTTTTCAGCTGCCTTCAGAAAATGGTATTTAAGCTTCCAATACTTATTTCCTGATATTTTTGGAGCTGCGAGATCCAGCCTAAGCATACTTATTTCCCGGTCATGATCCGGAAATCTGACCTTGGAGATTGGCGGGATTGGATCCTCAATGAAGAAAACCTTAGGGTCTATCATGAATACCGTCCAAGATACCGATTGGAATAACGAAGAGGAACTCTTTGAGAGGCATAGAGTGTTGGCCGATCAGAATCAAAGTTTATTGCGTCTGGATAAATTCCTGATGGACCGTCTCGGAAATGTAAGCCGAAATCGGCTTCAGAATGCCATAAAGGCCGAGCTGGTAAAGGTCAATGGCCAGGCCAGCAAATCCAATTACAAAATCAAACCCGGAGATGAGGTATCGGTGTTTCTTCCCAAGCCTGAGGAAAACCGTGAGCTGATCCCCCAGAAGCTGGATCTGAACATCATTCATGAGGATGATGACCTTATTGTTGTCAATAAGGAATCGGGAATGGTGGTCCACCCTGCAATTGGGAATTGGGACGGGACCCTGGTCAACGGTCTTCTGTATCATTTTTCAGAGCTACCTGGGAAGGGAAAAGAGGATGTTAGACCTGGCCTTGTCCATCGCATAGATAAGAACACCTCTGGTCTGCTGGTGGTGGCCAAGAATGAAGAGGCACATACCCTATTAGCAAAGCAGTTTTTGGATCATTCAATTCAACGGACCTACCAGGCCCTGGTTTGGGGAGACCCTGGAGAAGAAGGGACCATAGACGAGTTCATAGATCGCAGCCCAAGGGATCGTAAGCTGAGGACTGTTGTGGAAGAGGGGAAGGGGAAGAGGGCAATAACCCATTTCAAAACCCTGGAGAGCCTCGGGCCTGTTTCATTGGTAGAATGCAGACTCAAGACCGGAAGAACCCACCAGATCAGGGTCCATTTCCAATATATAGGCTGTCCGTTGTTTGGGGATCCCGAATATGGAGGCAGGAAGATCCTAAAGGGACCCCGATTTTCAAAGTACAAGGCCTTTGTTGAAGGCTTATTGAAGGATTTCCAAAGACAGGCCCTTCATGCCAAAACCCTGGGTTTTGTTCATCCATCGGCTAAAAAGGAGATCCTTTTTGATTCGGAGTTGGCCGGGGATATGTTAATGCTTTTGGAATCCTGGAGGAAGTATTCTGTATCAGGGATCTAGGAGTTTTCTTCCAAAACCCCGACTGCTTTAAATTTCTCAAAAACCTTTGAAGTATGAGGAGCATCCTTCAATTCGTCGGTCAGGTCCTGGCCGGCCCAGTGTTCGTAATGCTGACCCTTTTTCCAAAGCCTGGATGAGCTGACATCATAAATGATTCCCTTATAGGCACACCAGACCTCTTCCCGGTCTATGCCATTTCTTAGTGCCAGTTGAAAACGATTGAAGCTGGGCAGGGACATTACCCTATGCGCAAGACCTGCCCTGGTTTGATCTTGTTGTTTTCCAGTTTGTTGAGGGCCTTGATCTTTTCTATGCTCAGGCCTTCGTACATCCTGGAGATATCCCAAAGCGTATCGCCTTCTCCACGCGCATCACATGTCGCTGC
>JANQSY010000057.1 GCA_028279065.1 Cytophagales bacterium | reverse complement strand
AAAACTGCCTCATTTCGTGAAAAAGCACGAAAAATCATCGATTTGGCCAAAACTTTGCAACTTTTCGAACAAACTACCATGCCTTTGCATTTCGATGAACTTTTCAGTTCATGCATGTAGGCTATCCCCTGCCCTGAAGAGAAGTTCGCAGCCCTTTGGCCGGTCATTGAAAGCCCTGCGGTCACGGCAGCCGCAGCATGTTCCCCCTCGGGTTCAATGAAGATCAAAGGTTTATCGGATACGTTCAGATGGCCTTTTGCGGCTTCCTCAGCCCAGAATTCACCCATCTGAGTCGACGGAGTGATGGGATATGCTCCCGCCGCATCCGATGATTCTCTTTCGCACATAATAGCGGCTGTGTTCCCATCCAGTGCGGCTCTGACACCTGGATATTTGGGAGGGGTAACTTTCTTGCTCATTGTTGAAATTTAGGTCCTGTCGTTAGGCCTCATTACGATCTCACGAGTCCTCTCTGCCATATCTAGAAAATCCTTTGCTGCATCCATATTCATCCAGGCATGCTCTGTTTGGGTCGGGTTGTAAAGCGGTGATAAGTGGAGGTCTTTGAACCTTCCATCCATATCCCTGCAGTTTTTCAGCAATTCCTCCATGGTGGGTTCCTGGGGAAGTTTACTCTCATGATAAAGAAGGAAGCTGCTCAAATAATCCATCACGGAGAGATATGCGCTTTTGCAGATCACATAAGGCACCACATCTTCTTCCGGTTTGCAAAGTTCTTCTTTTGCCTTCTCCAACAATCCTTCGGCTTCATCGAATTTGACTTTTACTTGGTGATCCATTTTTTGACTTTTTAGTAGCGAAAAGATTATTCCGATACAGCCAAAGTAGATTTAGAACCGAGGTGATTACATGAGAATAATCAAGGAGGAGCATGATTTATGTTGGAAAGGGCCTGTTACAGGTCAATCTTTGAAAGATCAGGCTATTAAGGATACGTGGAACTACTTTTTCCTTCTTACTAACCGGAACAGTAAACTGTTTTCAAGAGCAGTTTAGAGGATGGATTGATGCTCTAACCAATAAGGGAATAATACAGCCGAACCCTAGGGTAGCTTATTAATGACCGAGCCCCACTTAGGTTTGAAGATCTCACGATCCCATCACCACGGTAATTGATGGAACTACCTCCGCTGGCGGTAACAAAAAGGTTTTTGGTAACGGTCATAGTGACCAGGCCTCCGCCGGAAACATCACAGGTCAGCTCCCTGGATGTGAGTGTAAAACCCTCGGCTATACTTCCTCCGGAGGAGGTAAGATTGTATTTGTTTACATCCCCGGATAGGCTAAGAAGGCTGCCTCCTGAAAGATCCGAGGTAAAGGTATTTGTGACAAAAATATCCCCCGAATATCTGGATCCTCCCGAGAGCTCAATTCTCAGATTGTTGATCGTGATGGTATCGAGGCATACCATATCAGTTCCACCTGAAGCTTTTAAGCTGCTCAATACCTGGGCTGTTATGTAAACCCTGACCACAGTTCCTGAAGGGGAATTGACACTGTTGTCCCATTCAGCGACAAGGGTGCTGCCATTTTTATAAGTCTTTACGTACTGCTGGAGATTGGAATTGGTTTCTACCAGAACCTGATCGAAGGTGTCCAGTTGTATTATCACTCTGAAGCCATCTTGTACATCGATGCTGGTGAAATCACTAATGGGCCGCTGATCCTGGGTTACTGGTCCGGTCGGACTGACATCGTCCTTGCTGTTACATGCCACGACCATTATGGCCAGAATAAAAGGTAGAATTCTTGAGTACATGATCTTTAACTTTCCCTCAATCTAGCCAAGGATATGCCAAAATTTATTTTAGAGCATAAACAATTGGTAATCAAATATTTACTAGATCATTCTCAGCTCCAGAAGCCCAGTCATGAAATCAAGACCGGTTTGTAATCATCTCCCCGATCCAATTTGATCTGAAGCTCTTCTTTGATGATATGTCGTTTATCTCCACTTGTTAAAGTTATGAGCCTTGATCTATGAGTCCCGATCAATTGAGAGAACCTCCACTTTTTCCTCTTTACCCTTTAATTCCACATAACCGATTTCCTCAGCCCTAAAACCTTTAGTATCCAAATGATCCAATAACCTCCGTGAAACCAAAAGATCCTTCTTGAATTCGTTGCATTTAGCCTGGATCCTTGCCGCCGTATTAATAGTGTCTCCATGGTATGCGATCTCCCTTTTGTACTTGCCAACTTCAGACACCGTTACCCTACCACAGTGGATACCGGCCTTGAATTCAGGTAAGACCTGATACTCCTGTTGGTAGTATTCCTTTTTCTTCCTCAAGGTCTTCCGAAAGGAAAAAAAGGCCTTAATGCAATTTGCAGATCTGACACCTTCCTTCAATTCCCAGGTAAGGATCACTTCATCACCCACATACTGATAAATACTGGCCTGGTGCTTTTCAACCACCCCGAGATCGTTGAAACAATCCTGCATAAGGCGGCTATACCTGATATGACCTAGTTTTTCAGCAATGGTTGTGGATGATCTCAGGTCCAGGAACATGAAGATCCTGTCCTCTTCTCTTGGATAGTAGAATTGGGCAGAAACGAGCTTCCAGAGTATGCCCGGGCCAAACATCAGCTTGACCTGCGATAGCAGGAGCATGAAAAGCTCAACCGACAGAATGTACAGGTAAATGGCAAAGCTTCCGGGCTCAAAGACGAATTGAAGGAAACCAACCTCAACCCCAAAAAAGGTGGTGACCATTAGATATGCTATCACAATTAGGGTAGCCATATAGGAAAGTGCAAATGCCTTCCTTGTCAGGATCATTCTCAGGATTGAAACTCGCCTGTAAACCCGTTCCTCAGAATAGATCTGGCCCAAGCCGGAAATGGTGCCAAAGAATGGTCCAAAAACGAAGGAAAAAGCAATGGCCCTCCACATCTCAAATTGGACTGAGCCCTCTTCAATTGCTCCCTCTCCCCTGATGATAGAAAGAAATATGAAGGCAATGGTCCAACCAATAATGTAGTTCTTCAGGACCTGGAGACGGCGTTTTGATATGTAATTCATAGACCGTTAGTAAGATTTGCCTTAATTGCCTTGGAAATTGGCCCTAACATTACTTTTCCAGAAATTCTGGTTGAATGTAGTCAAATTGGTGGCTCGGATAAAATGGCAACTGAATTCCACATTTTTGAGGTTCTCGGAATGATCATCCTCTTTGAGGCTGGCCTATACTTTGCCTTCCTGGTCAGAAGGTTTAACTCCGTAAGAAATAGGATACTATCGTTCATGATCTTAACCATTATCCTATCGATCCTTAACCTGTTTATACGAGATCGACTAGAACCTGAGATCCCCTATTTCTATTTTGAGTTTGTTGCCCTTCTCGCTCCGCTGCAATACCTCTATGTACTCTCCATATCCCGCCCTTCCTTTCACTTGGATGTCAAGGACATGATACACCTGTTTGGTTTCTTTCTTCTGCTGTCATTAAGAGTGTTTTTGGGGGACTCGACCTCTGAATCCTTGGTATTTCAGAGGGCCATTTCCATTCCCCTTTTTCTTTTTTGCTTTTCGTATTTAGCCCTTTCCATAAGGATGTTGGGGTTTTTTGAAGCAACAGTACTGGCCAACAGATCTGACGCACGCTTGAAAGATCTTAGGTGGCTCAGGATAGAGATCTTGGTAATCGGCTTGTATTTCTCCGCCTTGGCTGCGGAGTCTTTAGGAATATTTATTCCCCATGGATCCTGGTATGAAGTCGTGGTTTTCATTTCATTTCTGAGTGTCTTGCTGCTTATTAATATTTTGATTTTCAAAGGCTTAAACAGTCCGGAGTTCCCGGAAGGAACCACCGAGAATGAGCGCAAAATATTGGAGTCCTCCAAAAAGAATTTTCGAGGTTCAACCCTGAGTCGAGAAGCAAGCCTCTCTTACTATGAGAAGGCCAAATCAAAAATTGAAAACGAGATGCTCTTTAAGGATTTTAATCTAACCCTGAGCAAGCTTGCGGAACAGCTGGATGAGCAACCGGCAACCATTTCTCGCGTGATCAATGAAAACTCTGGTCAGAACTTCAATGATTTTGTCAATGGCTTTAGGGTAGAAGAAGCGAAAAAGCTCCTTAAGGCAGACAAAAGCATGTTGATCAAAGAAGTCATGTTCGAAAGCGGATTTCAGTCCACATCCACCTTCAACTCGAGCTTTAAAAAATTAACTGGAATAAGTCCCTCAGGGTTTAAATCTCAGGTTTCAGAATAAAGAGTGCCGGTTTCTTAATTGACTGTTCCCGAATTATAATTCCGGCACTCCACCAGCTATCAATTGCAAAGCTTTGCTCAAAAAAAATATGAGCAAATTCATCTATATCTGGCTAGTCCTTTCGATCGGTATTCCTGCATATGGTCAGACTTCAGCCACCAGGGTTACAGGTCAGATCCTTCCCGGAAAGGCATATCCTCTTCAGTTATGGACATATGACATCGGCAAGGACAAATATGAACTGAATCAAGATCTGAAACTGAGTAAGGATGGTGAATTCGATTTTACCATACCGCGGGCCCCTAATCTCCACAAGCTTTGGATGGATGGAAAAGGGTTGGTATTTATAAATGATGAGGATAATGAAATCGTCATCAATATAGATATGAAGAATGGATCAGATCCTTTCAGGATCACGGGCTCAGAAGCATCAAATTACTACCTGAGATACCTGAGCACAGTGGACAGTCTTCAGCGTGCTTTACTCTATCCATTGGAACCCGAAATGAAAAAGGCTGAAAAACGCAAGGATGAATTAGCGCTCAAGGAGGTCGAAAGGAAATACCAGCATAACATGTCGGTGTTTGTTTCTACTCTCAAGCAATTAATAGACCAAATGGGTTCTTCTCTGGCCGTATTCGCTATCATAAGGAGTCTCGATTTCAACAAATATTTACCGCAAATCGAAAGCTTCTACACAACATTTCAAGAAGATCGCCCGGCATCCGTTTTCACAAAGAAGTTGGGTGAAATGATCGACTCTGCGAAAAGAGTCCAAATCGGTGCCCAGGCTCCTGATTTCGAATTGGTTGTATCCGGAAAAGCAGCACCACAGCGATTATCTGAGCTTAGAGGAAATCATGTTCTTATTGATTTTTGGGCTAGCTGGTGCTTACCGTGTAGAAAGGAAAACAGGTTGATCAAAGAGAAGTATCTGGACGGTGAATTGGGACAACTCAAGATCTGGAGCATTAGCATTGATGAACATGTAGATAAATGGGAAAAGGCATTGATCAAAGATGATTTGCCCTGGGATAATTCCTGGACCAGAGATGAAGAATTGATTTCAACGTATCAGGTGGTCGGTTTACCAACAAACTTTTTGCTGGATCCTTCGGGAAGAATAATTGGCAAGAATCTAGGCTCTGAAGAGTTGGCTGGATATATCAAATAGGGAAGAGTCAGAAAACAAACTCCCTCCGCTAACAAAGTTGAATTTGTGAAATTCTATATTGAACTTTTAATTTAATACAATGATATTAATTACTGATTTATAGTATTTTACATATCTCACATTGTTCCCAACCAAATAATATTTGGTGGCTATTTTGCCAGATACCAGGCCCTAAATTTAGTCTGTTCCTCAGTAAAACTCCTGCTTTTACGGATTCTTGAGCTCTTCAGTTTTTCGATTCTATCAGCCTTACCCTTGAGCTCCATTTGCTGATTATTTCTTTCGATCAATACTGTGATCTCCTGCCCTTCCTTGGGATAATTGAATGGGTCCAGAGATCCTTTGCGGATTGAAGCTTCGTTGATCTTGACTCCGTTGATCTCCTTGATGACATCCTCCTTCTGCAACCCAATACTGTTTTTATCATTGGTATAAATGAAGTAGATCTTCCTTTGCGAATCATAGTAAATGTCTATCCCAAAGTATGGGTGTTTTGTTTTTTCAGGGATGAAGCTCCACCCCAGCAGTTCAAAGTATTCCTCAAAGGGGACCATTTCCTTTCCTTCGATGTACCGATCGTAGAATCCGCCTAATTCAGGGTATCCGTATTTTACCAGTAGTCCTCTGAAGTCCTCATCCGGAAAGGGTTTCCCCTCCAACCCGGATTGAATATCAAACATCAGGTCCAGCAAACGTCTTTTCCCCTGGCTGAGTCTCAGCATCTCTACGTCCAAACCGAAAGCGATCAGCTTCCCTCTTTCGTAGGCATTCTCCACCTGTTTTAGTTTTGAAGGTATATCGAAGACGGTTTTTACAGTAATGTTCTCCCCGCTTCTTGTCATACTCCTCATTTTTCCCTTCTGATTGAATTGGATAGCAGAATTCAGGTCATAGCTCATTGAACCTGATGTCTTGTAAATGGTTCTCGCAAGGCTTGACAGATAGTCTGTTGCCCCCTCATAAAACCATAGATGCCTTGACATCAAGGGATCAGGGAAATTGAAAGGGTCTATTCTATCACTCCTCAAAGCGAGCGGTGTTATGGTATGGAGGTATTCATGGGTAACCACCAGATCCAATGAGGTTAGACTACTATCCCTTTTCCTGTCCGACCAATAATAAACCGAAGAGTTCTTATGCTCCAGGGCGGCACCAAGCCCGACCTTTCCGAAAAGGCCCTTCAATTTATTCCTGTCCACCAGGAAGAAAAGAAAGTGGTAAGGCTCAGTGGTTTGGAAACCGCAAAAGGAGTCCATAACATTCATAAGAAGTTTGAGTCGGTCCCTCGCAACATTCTTTTTTACCAGGTCGAGTTCGGAATAGATCGAAAGATTGAATTGGTTCTCCCCTATTGAGAAGGAAGTGGTATCTGGCTTGGTGTACATCAGGGGGCGATCAACAAGGTCGGAGTAATCCGATGCCAGAAAAACATCCTTTTCAGAACTTCTGCTTATGTTTTTTAATGAGCCGGATCCATAATGTTCAGGGTCATGTTTGATCTCAACCTGGATCTCTTTCTCATCTGCCCCTTCAAAATAGCCGTTGATGGCATTAAAATTCAATAGAAAAGCCTCATCACGGAACACTGTCCCGGCGCAACCGGAAGTAAACCTTCTGAATCCCTGATTTGAGATCGTTTGTTCAGCCTGGTAGCTGATCCGATGAAGGTTTTTCCCCTTTCCATTAATATAAAAACGACTCCCCTTCCTTCTGATCTTAAGTTTTGATCCATCTTCGGCATAGGCCCTTATTTTATTGAAGAACAATCGATAATTGGCTTTCCAATAGGTCCCAGGGGTGATCTCAGGTGCAACATAGGTCCATTTATCGCCGTTTCCAGGGGGGTAAACCTCAATATTGATCTTATCCTTGTTTACAACCTTAAGATCTAAAACAACGCGAGTCTGACCTATGGAAGGGCTAATTGTCAGAAAAGACAGGGATATGCATGCCCAAAAAAGGGAGGCAACTTGTTTTTTTATCATTTGCTGGGAAATATAGATTCAACCGACCTCTCAGTCAATAGATTCCTAATACAAATGAAAGGTTGCGTCAGATCAGAAAAGGATCAGGATATCAAATTCTCCCCATCCAAAGATCCGCTCTATCCTGAGATCATCGTTCTCGACCACTTTTCGAATGGTGATCTGTAGCCATCGATAGTCAAGGGTGATGTCAAGGCTTGAAAAAAACTGGCCATGCTGATAGGCATCCCAGCTCAATCCCCTCGTCCCCCTATCCAATTGAATGAGGCTGCCCTGCAGTGCCCCATCATAGACCATCAGCCTGGACATGAGCTTCCAACTGGCATAGATCTGATAAGGCCGGTTGATCCTCCTTGAGATATAGCGGGCAGCTTTGCCATTCCGAAATCGCATTGGAAGAGAATTCAGTCTCCCCTTTCGGAAAGAATTGACATCAGAGTGGCTAACCCTATGCTTATACCTTTTGTTATACAACCCATTTGAGTTGATATAACTATCCCGGAAGAGTCCAACTTTGATCTCTAACCCAGTTTGAATAGAATTCTCAAAAGACCCCACAGAGGCCTTACTAACCCAATTTACCTCCGAGATAGGCGTGGAAAATGGTAGTTGCTGCTTATAGCCTATGTTATAATCAAAGATCAGCCCTGTGCCTAGCTGGCCGTCCCAGCCATGGACGCTGTCGTTCTTCAGGACCTTATGGACAAAATTCTGCAGTTGAGCCCCCAGGGCATTGGGCCCGAGAATACCAAGGACCACATGCGATTCCCATTGTTTTGCCTTGTTGAAATTGCTGGATACCCTCCCATAGTCAACCACCAGGGTGGCTGCAAAAGGTCTGTCCAAACCGTTGAAGTAAAAGAAAAAAGGGCTGGTGGGGGTGAAAATATTTTGCCTGACGGCTAGGGAGTAATCCTCATAAATCCCCTTTCCTGGTTTGAATCCAAACAGAAAATGCTTTGCTGCTTTATTGGCAAATTCAGGATGACCTATCTCAACCCGGATCCCATTTGTATAGTCCCTGTCGGACTGCCCGGTAAGCTGATAGATGTCATTGGCCGAAATACCACGAAAATACCTGGGACTTTGGTAGTTCTGCTGTGCAAGAAGCTGAAAAAGCATCATGCCCCAGAAGATCATTATCAATGGTATAGTCTTTTTCAATTGCAAGGCTATCTAAAATTAGACCTTTGGAATGAAAATTCTTAGCAATTAGAACGAATTTAAAGCAGAATGGTTAGACAGGAATCCAATTTACAAAAGCAACTCCGTCATGGGGAACCATGATCCTACATGGTGAGCATGATCGTTATCCCTCTCAATCACTCCAAAAAAATAATGCAAGAGCCTGCCTCAAATCAAAATCTAAATGGCCTATTTTGGTGCTTAGTAAAACCTTAAGTGCTTCAAGCATGAGAATACCCAAATCCTTATTGTTCACAGTTCTTCTGGCTTCTTGCACGATCAATGAATCCAGTGATCCGGCTCCAAGTAGAATTCCCGAGGTTGAAACCACCGGTGTTACAGATATTCGAATTAGCACTGCTAAGGTCGGAGGACAAATCGTTGATGACCATGGGTTTCTTATTGAAGAAAAAGGTGTTTGCTGGGATAGCGTTGGTGAGCCCACCTATGAGAACTCGTCGCGCACCAATGACGGCCTCGGAGCTGCGCCTTTTTCAAGTACCATAACAGGGCTAGAGCAAGGAAAGACCTATTTCGTTAGAGCCTTTGCCAAAAATGAAAAGGGAATTGGATATGGGAACATACATGCTTTTACCACTGCAACAGGTGTGGTAGATGTCGATGGAAATATTTATAAAACCGTTGAAATTGGAAATCAAGTTTGGATGGCTGAAAACCTGAGAACCACCCGGTTTGATAATGGAATTTTAATCCCCGAGATCGGATCAAGTAATGAATGGGTGAACAACGGAGACCTGGGGATTCCCGCCAGGACCAAGTATAACAACTCTGATGCCAATTCCGAGGTCTTTGGCCTATTGTACAATTATCATTCGGTGATCAGTCAAAACAATCTATGTCCGTCGGGCTGGCATGTACCGACTAAAAATGAGTATGAACTGTTGTTTTCGAACTTTAGCACTGGAACTGAGGGACGAGAGTTAAAAGCTTCTGGAGGACTGCCCAACTGGATCCAGACCAATACAGGAACTAATAGCTCAGGATTTTCCATTATTGGAAATGGATATAGATCCGGGTTTTCTGGAACATTTTTTGGTCTTCAGGAACGTGGTTTGTTATGGACAAGTACAGAGGAAGACAATTTTGATGCTATAGATATCATCTTCGTCGCTGAATCCAATGCAGCTACAATTTCAGATTACACAAAAGGTGGGGGCATGGCTGTTAGGTGCGTTAAGGACTAAAACCCAATGATGAGTATTTCTACTAAAATTTTTGCTACTTGATACAGTGAAAATCTATATTGCTCAACTATGGATCCTTTCATTTTTTGTTTCCTCATCTCCAATCAAAGCTCAATATGTTGAGACCATTGTTTCACATCCCTACATCATAGATGGACTCTTCCTGCTCAATGATACCACCATCTATACAACCCCAGGCGCAGGCAGGAACATAACGACCCTTGGAATAGCCAATCCACGAAAGAATGGGGTCTTTGATCCAAATGGCATACCTGGTTTCATGGGCGCAATCAACGTGGCTCAATTCAATGATTCTACGCTCATTGTTCCTTGTTTTGATGATATGACCGTGAAGTTGTACAATCAAAATTCCGGTCAGGTGAGCGATGTTGCCACCAATCTTGATGGACCTGCGGGGGTAGCCATGGATCTTGGGGGCAATGCGTACATCGCCAATTATGGAGGCCCGCCCAGCTATGCTGCAACAACAATTCACAAGATCCTTCCCAACGGTAGAGATTTCAGTTTCATTGACACCTCGGTGTTCTTTCAGCCCCAGGCCATAGCCATCGATTCGATGGGCAACCTATACATGTGCAATTCCGGTGGTGGGAATATGTGGAAGATCGATACCGCAACAGGAAGTTTCAACCTTTTTACCAACATCATGGGGGCCCGTCTGGCGAACATCGCCTACCGAACAAAGGATAGTCTGTTCTACGTGAGCTCCGATGATTTCAGCCATAAAATTTACCAGGTCGATCTTCAGGGAAATGTCACTTTGTTCGCTGGTTCCACCCCAGGTGGAACCGACGGGCCCCTTAGCGTTGCAACATTTACAAGACCCCTCGGCCTTCATTTCAGCAAGACCGAAGACACCCTCTACCTTGCCGAAGGAGCAGGCAGGTTGAGAAGAATAGTGTTAAATCCCAGTTCCCCTCCCCTTTCTACCTGGGAGCCCATTCAAGATGATCGCTGGGTTACTGTTCGGCCAAATCCGGTAAAGAAAGACTTGATCCTCGATCTGAAAGGTTTTGATAAATGGGAAAGCCCGAGGTATCGGATCTATGATTTCGAGGACAATATTTGGTTTCAATCTGAGCTCAGACCCGGAACCAATATGCTTGATGTCTCATTATTGAGACCTGGGATCTATTTTGTCCTTGTCGAATCCAAAGGACTTGAACGTATCCTGAAGTTCGTAAAACAATAAAAAAGCCCGACGAAGCCGGGCTTTCAAATCATTGGCTTAGGTCTTGATTATTTCCCTGCAGACTTCAGAATGTTGTTAATAGACTCAAGAGATGTAGTAACGGCCGGATCATTCGGTTGAAGCGAGTCAACTTTTTCGAAATAAGGCTTTGCTTTCTGAAGGTCTTCAATAGCCTGATCTTCAATAGCCTTACCTTTTTCCTTATAGGTATTCAGGTCCATATCCCTTGTAGACTGCAATGCTTCAGCACCCCTGTTGAAATAGAAAGCACCAAGGTTGTAATTCGCATCAATGTTGTCAGGATTCTTCTCCAGGGCCAGGCTATAGTACTTCAAAGCCTCTTCACTGTTTCCACTCTGATCATAAAGCTGTCCAAGCCGACTATAGTTTCCATCATTGTCAGGGTCTTCTTCGATCGACTTTTTAAGGTTGGCCATGGCCTCTTCAAGTCTGCCGGATTTCAGGTAGATATTGAATTCTGTGGTTTGCAGGTCCTTGATGGCATCCTTGTTGCTAGTAGATGCAATTCCTTTGCTGATCACCTCTAAGGCTTTGTCATACTCCTCCTTTTCACTGTAATAGGCGGCCATTCTAACAAATGGGTAATAATCCTTGGCTCCCTGCTGGTAGATCATCATGCCATAGTACTGTACAGCCCTTTCCATATCAGGTTTACGTTCGGCTGCAAGCCCTGCGTTGAGTGCTGCATTGGTATCCAGGGGATTAATTTGCAGTACCACATCGAAAGCATCCATAGCATTATCATAATCCTCCTTGTTGATGTACTCTATCCCTTGGTTAAACATCATAGGATAAATTCCATTCTTTCCATTTTGAGCAGGACCTTTATAATCACCTCTTTTGGAGTCATCCAACTCGATGGTCTTGTTATAGGACTCTATCGAGATCTTAGCAGCCTCCAGGTAGGTCATCCCGATCTTATCCTCCGGAAGACTCAACATTTCCTTATAGATATCTCCACGGTAATTCCAGGTTTTTGCCTTTGTACTGGTTTTTTCGTTCTCAACCGCCTTGTCAATGTTGTCCCTGGCGGTTTCCATTTTTGAAACTGCCTTATCGATATCTCCATTTGCCATATACTCCCTTGCTTCCTGAAGAGCAAAGTGGGCATTGGTTACCGCTGAACTTTGAGCCATAACTGAGACACTTATTACGGTCAGTACAGCTGCAAAAAATGTTGATTGAATACCTTTTTTCATTTTCGATCTATTGAAATGCAAATTAAATGAACAAATTCTATTCCGACTTTTCAGAGCTACCCTCATTTTCTTCCTCAGCGGCTTCATTCTTTTCAAGGCCTTCTTCTATGGCTTCTATGTCGATCTTAGCTACTGATCCTATCTGGTCATTATCATTAAGCCTTATCAATCTGACCCCCTGAGTGGCTCTTCCCTGTTGCCTGATCTCATCAACACTCATACGAATGGTAATACCTGATTTGTTGATGATCATCAGGTCGTCTGAATCAGATACCTTCAATAACCCTACCAAAGAGCCTGTCTTGTCTGTAACCTGAAGGGTTTTTACTCCCTTTCCACCCCTGTTTGTTATTCTGTATTCCTCAATAGCCGATCTTTTTCCATACCCTTTCTCAGAGACGACCATCAAGGAATCCTGAAGGTTGTTACTTGTTACAAGGCCGATCACTTCATCCTTGTCATCATCCAGTTTAATGCCCCGGACCCCAGCTGCTGTCCTTCCCATTGATCTAACATGCTCTTCATTGAACCTGATGGCCCTGCCAGATTTTACCCCAAGGATCACTTCGGAACTTCCATCGGTCAATCGTACGTCAAGTAAGCTATCCCCTTCATTGATTGTGATGGCATTTATTCCGTTCTGCCTGGGCCTTGAATAGGCTTCAAGCTGGGTTTTCTTGACCATCCCTTTCCTGGTGCAGAAAACAAGGAAATAGTTGTTCACATAGTCTTCATCCTTGAGATTTTTGGTGTTGATCACAGCTTTTATCTTCTCATCGGATGAAATATTGATCACATTCTGAATCGGCCGACCCTTGGCTGTTTTTGAACCTTCCGGGATCGCATATACCTTGACCCAAAAGACCTTGCCGGACTCTGTAAAGATCAGGAGGTAGTTATGAGCTGTTGCAATAAAAAGGTGCTCGATAAAATCTTCATCCTTGGAGGTTGCCCCTCGGCTACCTACTCCCCCTCGTCCCTGGGTCCTGTAGTCGGTCAATGGGGTTCGTTTAATGTATCCCTCATGGGTAATGGTGATGACCATGGCCTCATCAGGAATTATGTCCTCGATATCGATATCTCCCTCAGCATGTACGATCTCGGTCCTTCTGTCATCACCGTATTTCTGATCGACCTCATCCAACTCCTCCTTGATGATATCCATACGGAGTTCTTTCTTCTCAAGGATCTCTTTTAGTTTCTTGATCAAGGCAGTGATCTCCTCATATTCCTTTTGGATCTTCTCTCTTTCAAGACCGGTGAGTCTTTGAAGACGCATCTCCAGGATCGCCTTGGCCTGGATCTCACTCAACTTGAATTTCTTCATCAAACCTTCCTGAGCGGTGTCAGGATCCTTTGATTTCCGGATCAGATCTATCACCTCATCTAGGTTGTCCAATGCGATGAGGTAGCCTTCAAGGACATGGGCCCTCTTTTCTGCCTCATCAAGCTCATATTGAGTCCTTCTGGTGACAACATCGTGCCTGTGCTCAATGAAGTGATGGATCAGTTCCTTCAGATTCAAGGCCTTGGGCTTGCCATTTACGAGGGCAATGTTGTTTACAGAAAAGCTGGTCTGAAGGGCGGTGTATTTGAATAAGTTGTTGAGAACAATATTGGGAATGGAATCCTTTTTCAACTCATAAACGATCCTTGTTCCATCCCTGTCGGATTCATCTCTGATATCGCTGATCCCTTCAAGCTTTTTCTCATTGACAAGTACCGCGGTCTTTTCGATCATCATGGCCTTATTCACCTGGAACGGGATCTCTGTGACGACGATCTGCTCCCTGCCTGATTTTGTGGAGACGATCTCAGCCTTTGCCCTCATCACTATCCGACCCCTTCCGGTTTCGAATGCGGATTTTACTCCTGAGTACCCATAAATGATCCCTCCGGTAGGAAAATCCGGAGCGGTTACGTGCTCCATTAGCTCAGGGACCTCCATCTCGGGTCTGTCGATCATGGCTTTAACGGCAGAGATCACCTCTCTCAGATTATGAGGAGGCATATTGGTGGCCATACCTACTGCAATTCCAGCTGATCCATTGACAAGCAGGTTCGGGACCTTGGCGGGAAGAACGGTGGGTTCCTCGAGGGAATCATCAAAATTCAGTTGAAAATCAACGGTGTTTTTTCTGATATCCCCGAGCATCTCCTCCGAGATCCTGTTCAGCCTTGCCTCGGTATATCGCATGGCTGCAGGTGAGTCTCCATCGACTGATCCGAAGTTTCCCTGCCCATCAACGAGGGTATACCTCAGGGACCAATCCTGAGCCATACGGACCATAGTATCATAGACTGAGGCATCACCGTGGGGGTGATATTTACCAAGAACTTCACCGACTATTCTGGCTGATTTCTTGTATGATTTATTGTAATTGACACCAAGCTCAAGCATGCCATAAAGCACACGGCGGTGAACGGGTTTTAATCCATCTCTAACATCCGGAAGGGCCCGACTAACGATCACCGACATGGAATAGTCGATGTACGCCCCTCTCATTTCATCCTCGAGATATATCGGAATGATATTCGCTTCTTCAGCCATTTAACTCAAAAACGGTTTTAATATAAAATTGTATTACCAATCGATGTCGTAATCATCTCCCTCATCATCATCATCGAAGAAAAACGGATCCCGCTTTTCTTCAACCTCTTCTCCCTTTTTCTTTTTCTTCTTCTTCTTTTTCTTCTTCTTTTTCTTTTCTGGCTTTGGCTTGGGTTTCTGTTCTGGATCCTCTTCTTCTTCCCATTCTTCAGCTCCAAACCAATCCTCTTCCTCTTCCTCAACCTTCTCCTCATTTCCAAGATCCTGCCCTAACTGTTCTTCCTCTTCAAGAATCTCCTCCTCTTCAATAAATTCATCACCTGCATCGGGATCGAAAGGTCCTGGCTCTCCAAATTCGTCATAACCCATGGTATCCGCTGCAGAGGCGGTCATGCTCTCATCATCAACTGGAGCGGCCGGTTCGATGAATTTCCAAGGAATCTTTTCAGGAGGAATATCTCTTTTATAATCCCTTCCTATCCTTGGGTTTTGGTATGCATACCAGGGCCTTACCCTGGATTTAAATTTCTTTCCATGATGCCTATGCTCCATTCTGACCCTGCACCCGTTCACTATGCAGCGCTTACTGCAACTTCCCATGGTCAGGAGTATCCCGATCAGGAAGATCCAAACGATCTTGATGGAAGAGTATGGTAAGGGTCTTTGCAAAAGGGGCTTATTTCACAGAGTAGGTGTCAACAAACTTGCCAAACATCGGGAGTTTGTCCAACTCCAGGGCGTGGCCGATCTCCTTGATCGCGTTGTATTGGTTCTTGGAAATATTCTTTGATTTTATCAGCTCTTCATCCCTGTTGACGAACATTGAAGCCATAGCTCCTGAAAGAAGGTTGGGAGCATTCAAAAGGTCCTTGGTAAGGTCCTGGCTGGAAACGTCAGCAGTGGTCAACATATGGGTGAACATCTTGTTTTGCCGGAGTGTAATCACCAGGACATCTTTAAGAACATCAAGGAACTCCTTTTCCCATTTTCGAAAGTTTTTGACGAGGAAAGGCATAGCAATGGAGATAGGATCCTTTTTAAAGAACTGGAACTTGCCCTTGCAAAACATCCTGGCCTTCCTTTTTAGCCTTTGTTCCTCAAAAAATGAAATGGTCCCGTCAGCAAGTGAGATCTTGATCGATGGTGAAAGGATCAATAGACCCAGGAAGTCCTCATCACTGATCTCAAGGTATGGAGCTTCCTCTTTGATGAAGCGTTTTTTCAGCTCGTACACCTCCTCCTTTAGTTCCTGGTTTTGAAGTATGGAATCTATTTCAGTTTCTGTCAGCATGTCTTCCGAAAAATAAGATGCAAAAATAGGGAATTAAGGGGGATTTTGAGCATTTCAAGGACTAAAAATTGGTGATATAAATACCTGTTTTTCAGCTATTTAGCTAAGATGATTTTGCCAATATTGGAATTGCCATATTGACCAGGAAAAAATGAACAATATTTACCCAAGGCTGCTTGAATGAAATGCAATTTCAAGCGTATGGGTCAAAATTCTTTTGCCCATTTCCAAAATTTCATTCTGACCCTTTTTTGAATGGGAATAGGAGTTTACTTTTGCAGCCGCTAAAAGCAAGCCTCCATAGCTCAGTTGGCCAGAGCAGCTGATTTGTAATCAGCGGGTCGGCGGTTCGAATCCGTCTGGAGGCTCGGTGAAGCCCTGCTAGGAAGTAGCGGGGCTTTTTTAATCCCTTAAAATTTTGATTTTGTTTTTCAGGGATCTGATCTTTTCCTCAGCAGCCCTGATCTTTCCTTCCACATCTGCCCTGATCTTGTTGGCTTCATCACTTCTTGCGAACATCTCAACGTTATCCTTCAGGTTCTCCGCCTCTCGCTGCAGCTGACCTATCTGCTTTTTGAATTTGTCGATCTTGGTTTGGATGGCTCTGGGCCCGCCTCCAACACCCACCTGAGCTAAAAGAGATTCGATCTTAAGCTCCGTATCCTGGATACCCTCAGAATCCTTATCGGCCTTTTCCAATAAGCCTTTCAGACTGTTTTTTAACCGATCCTTGGAATTCTTGATCTCATCCCGCATTACAAACCCTACTCCCATCCAATCCCTTACCAGTTGTTGGACATCTGGAAAGTTTTCCTCACTCAGCCCTTTCATCTTATCGATTTCATCGCAGATTGCATTTTTCTTATCCAGATTTTCTTTGAATTCCTCACTCCTCTCCTCCATCAATTCTCTTCTCCTATTGAAGAATTCATCGCAAAGTCCCTTAAATCTCTGATAAACCTGTTCGCTTTTCTTACGGGGGACAGGACCTACATCTCTCCATTCCTTCTGGATCTCCTTGATCCTCTTAGCTGTAGAGCCCCAATCTTCACTGTCCTTGATCCGTTCAACCTCCTCGCATAGGTGGATCTTCGTCTCCAAATTCTCATTTCTCTTTTTATCGATCTCCTTGAAAAAGGCCTGTTTTTGCTTAAAGAAGCCCTTGAAATCTGCCCAAAACTGCCTGGAGATCTCCTTTGCACTAGATTTGGGTGTTGGTCCTATCTTCTTCCACTCCTCCTGCATCGCCAGGACCTCCTTGGTCTTGGAGTTCCATTCATTGATCCTGTCCGAACTGAACTTTTTAAGGTCAGCTATCTTCTGGATCAACTCTTCCTTCCTTTTCTGATTCTCTTCAAGGACCTTCTTGAATTCTACTGAAACCTCTCTTCGTTTGTCGTGGATCTTGTCCGAAATCTCTTTGAACCTTTCCCAAAGTTTGGCCCTGACCTCTCTAGGAACCGGTCCGATATGCTTGTATTCTTCATGAAGTTTTTTCAACTCCGCCACAGCATTGACCATCGATTCTTTGGACAGTAGCTGCTCGGCCTTTTCAATGATCTCCTCCTTGAGGGTCTGATTCTTTTTTCGGTCCAGATCCTTGAGCTCATAGAGTATGCTCCTTTGATCATAAAATCTGTCCCTTAAGGCATTGAAATTTGCCCAAAACTCCCTTGCCCGGGCAGGTAGAACGGGTTCCGCCTGCCTCCACTCCTCCTCTATCTCCCTTAATACCTTGATGTCATAGTGGTCAACATCCCCATCCACCATCTTCCTTAACCTTTCCAATAACTCCTCCTTCTTCTCTACATTTCTCTCCTTGGTCTTCTCTAGTTCTCCATGAAATTGCCTTTTCTTCTCCTTGAAGCTCTTGTAGTAATCCTCGAAATGGGATATGATCTCGTTGGCAGCCCGAAACTCAAAATCCGCCTCATCATTCCCTTCCTTGACGAATTTCTCCTTGGCCTCATCTTCCATCTGTTTGATCTTCTGATAGAAGAATTTATGGATCTCATTTATGACCTTTTCGCTGATCGACTCAATGGGACGGCCGCTGTAGTCCTTGATCCGCTCTAATAATTCCTCTTCATTCAGTTCATGGATTGGGTGCTGATCTTCATGATGGTCTTCATCATCAAATTCATACTCCTCATGATGGTCATCCTCTTTCTTTGGATCGGATTGTGGCTCCTTTTGATCCTGTTTTTCATCCTGGGTCTTTGAAGCTGGGTCCGGCTGATCAACTTCTGCTTCGGGTTTAGGGTTTTCTTCGGGTTTGGATTCAGGCTGTGGGGTAGATCCTTCCTATCAAAAATCACTTACTTGCTTCCATATTCACGGTGACGTTGGGAACATTTCCAGAT
>JANQSY010000049.1 GCA_028279065.1 Cytophagales bacterium | reverse complement strand
GGTGGATAGCATGAACTCACCCCGGATGTTGGTCACTGTACCTGATACAGTTCCTTTGATATAAATGTTTACTCCGATCAGTGGTTCACCGTTCTCCTCATCAAGGATCTTTCCCGATACAATTGTTTGTGCGTAGCTCGTAGAGATAGAAATGAAAAAGAGGAAAACAAAAAGAAAGGGTAGTCTAGATCTCAACATAAATTTTCCATTTTACCGAGGAAATTTAGTCTAAAACCTCAAACCTTGAAACCCGTTCCCGGAAAATAGGGCATTAAAAAAGGCCTCTGGAAGAGGCCTTATATTCGATCTAACAGAATTCCTTGAAGACTTCCTTAAGGTGTTCCCCAATCATTTCTGCCGTCCGGCCTTCGATATGGTGCCTCTCCACCATATGGACCAATTGGCCATCCTTAAAAAGGGCAACACTGGGAGAGGAAGGAGGGAAGGGAGCAGTGTATTCCCTTGCACGGGACACAGCATCTTTTTCCATTCCTGCAAAAACGGTCACCAACTCATCAGGCTTCTTTTCCGAAGTATTTACGGCCCATAGGACCCCCGGCCTTGCGGTTCCGGCAGCACAACCACATACTGAATTGATCACCATCAGGGCGGTACCCTGCTGGTCTTTCATGAAATCGTCAACATCTTCTGAGGTCATCAATTGTTTGAAACCTTCGCTGACAAGTTCTTGCCTCATGGGCGCAACTAACTCTTCTGGATACATAACTTTCTCTTTTTTATAAAAATCCTAACTCTAATTTTGCTTCTTCACTCATCATATCAGTGGTGTATGGAGGATCAAAGGTCAACTCCAGTTCCACATCCTGAACCTGCTCTATCCCCAATACTTTGTCCTTCACTTCCTGAGGCAATTGCTCAGCTGCAGGGCAATTGGGGGAGGTCAGCGTCATTAAAATATACACCTTGCCCAAAGGAAGGACCTGGATATCATAGATCAGACCCAGGGCATATACATCCACCGGTATCTCTGGATCATAACAGGTCTTGATCATCTCAATGATCTGCTCCTTCAGCGCTTTTTCTTCGGAAGCACTCATGGTCCCTTGAGGATTCTCCGACGTTGTTTTATCCTTCAAATGCTCTTTTCCCTCTTTTGGTTCAGAATTATCCATTTTCCTTGTCGAAAGATCCTGCATAATCACTTATTCTTTTGATCATCGCTGTCAATCCATTCGATCTTTGTGTTCCAACCAACTGATCCATACCTATTTCTTTCAAAAACCAAGGCTCCGATCTCAGGATGGCTTGAGGTTGTTGACCGGAGTAGACCCTCATCAATAAACTAATCAAACCCTTTGTCAAGGCCGTGTTTGAATCGCTTTGGAAAACTACCGCCCCATTTTCATCAAGACTTGCAACAAGCCAAACCTTTGATTGACAGCCTTTTATGAGAAACTCATCACGGTGGAATTCTTCAGGCAAGGTGTCAAGCTCCATGCCGAGATCCATGATGTACTCAATGGATTGCTCCTTGTTCCCTTCGAAGAGGGAGAAATCCTCTACGATCTCTTTTTGAATACTCTCTATTTGATCAAGCACTTCCATACTTGCTTTGGATTCTTTCCACTTGGTCCCAAAGGTATTCCGCATCCTTCACTGTATTATAAATCCCGAAGGATGCCCTGACCGTACCCTCGATTCCAAGGGAGTCCATCAATGGCATGGTGCAATGGTGACCAGTCCTCACCGCAATTCCCTTGGCATCCAATAACTGACCAAGGTCAAATGAATGGACCCCATCTACGATGAAGGAGAACAAAGCGGTTTTTGATTGGGATGTTCCAAATTCTTTAAGGCCCGGAATTGAAGCCATCCTTTCTCTTGAATACCGAATAAGCTCTTTTTCCATTTCGCTGATCTTCTCAAAACCAACCTTTTGAATGAGTTCAAATGCAGGTTGCATTGCAATTACATCCGCTATATTGGGTGTCCCCGCCTCAAACTTAAGTGGTGGATCCAAATAGCTTGTTCCTTCAAAACTGACCTCCTTGATCATTTCACCACCACCTTGAAAGGGAGGGATGGAATTCAGGATCTCACTTTTTCCGAAAAGAAATCCCACACCTGTGGGACCGTACATCTTATGACCAGAAAAAGCCAGAAAGTGGCAATCCAGGTCCTGAACGTCTATCTTCATGTGAGGAGCTGCCTGCGCCCCATCGATCAACACCTTTGCTCCGAATTCCTTTGCTAAACGGCCGACCTCTTTGACTGGATTGATGGTTCCCAGTGAGTTTGAGATCAGGTTGACCGCCACAAGTTTTACATTTTCTGATAACTGGAATCTGAGGTCTTCGAGATCCAGAACACCCTCTTCTTTGATCTTAACGGGTCTGACCTTGCAGCCAACCCGGTCGGAAAGCAATTGCCATGGAACGATATTGCTATGATGTTCGGCTCCTCCAACAAGGATCACATCATCCTTGCTGATGGATTTTTCACCCCAGGTCCTTGCCACCAGATTAATACTCTCTGTGGTCCCCTTGGTCAAGACCAATTCATCGACCTTTGAATTGATAAAACCTGCAGCTGTATTCCTGGTTTTTTCAAAGGCTTCTGTGGCTTCATTGGCAAGGGTATGGACCCCACGGTGGATATTGGAATTGTAACTTGAATAATATTCGGTTAGAGCATTGATGACCCCCTGCGGTTTTTGGGTGGTTGCCGCATTATCAAGATAAATCAGGGGATGACCATTAACCTCCCTTTTTAGTATTGGGAAATCCTTTTTAACCTCTACTAATTGTTGTTCTCTTTGGGTTATGGTTTTAGTTTCGGTCATAGGCTTCCTTGAGGTGCTCCAGTACCTTTTTCTCAACCTTTTCTCTAAAACCTTCTATGCTGATTCTTTCAATGATCTCGTTTGCAAAACCCCTGGTCAACATCCTTTCAGCCTCATCGGGGTCGATTCCCCTGCTTCTCAAGTAAAAAAGCTGTTGAGGATCCAGTCTTCCGGTAGTTGCCCCATGTGTGCATTTTACATCGTCCGCCCAGATCTCTAGCTGGGGCTTGGTATGGATGGTGGGGTTATTACCAAATAGGATGTTCTTGTTGCTTTGGAAGGCCATGGTTTTCTGCGCACCCTCCCTTACAAAGATCTTACCATTGAATATTCCGTTGCCCTTGTCGAATATGATCCCCTTGTAGTTTTCATCACTGGTGCAATGGTCGGCCACGTGATCCACTATGGTATGGTTATCAATGATATTGCCATCAGATGGAATGAACAAACCGTTTAAATAGGACTCAGCGCCCGGACCGTTTAAACTGATCTGGTGGTTGTTCCTTATTCTTCCGTTTGGTAGTGAGATCAGATTTGAAGTAAATGAGCTATCCCTTTCCTGGTTGATATGATGATATCCAACAAAATCTGTCCTATTCTCAAAATCCTGCACCTGATTCAATTCCAATCTGGCATTTTTGCCAAGCTCAGCTCTGAAATAAGTATTAAAGATCGGCGATGGAATTATGTTGCTGGAATACTCCTCAATGATCTTCAGATCAGAACTTTCCTTACAATTGACATCGGTTTTTGGAAAAACAAAATACCCATGATCTTGGCCGGAACAGTTCCATGTGATCCTAAGGGGTTTTGGAATATTTGATCCTTTTTCGACCTGGATCCTAAGTTCAGAATTTGAAAAAGCGGAATTTAAATATGGAAAGAACTCACCCCTTTGGTTTTGATTCAGGATTGCTTCACTACTCTCTGATTCGGCAATGGATATGTCCAAGCCTTCCCCCTGGTACACAATTCCAGAAGGGATATCTCCCACATGGATCATTATATGGAAAAAATCATCTTGCTCAGAAAATTCAACCTTGCCAGAAGTTTTTGCTTTCTCGGATAATTCATTTTGATCCTTGATCAGAAGTTCGGCTGGAAAAAACTTCCAATCCTCGGTTTTTTTCCCAGGGTAGCCGATAGCCAGTGCCTTGTCAAGGCTTGGTTGGTTCGAAGGCTCTTTCTGGGCCAGTAATATTTTGTCAAGAATCTCGCTCATGGACTTATCAGGCGGTTTCTTTTTGCTCCTCCTTGATCCAATCATAACCTCTTTCTTCCAATTCGAGGGCCAACTCCTTGGTACCGGACTTGACGATCCTTCCATTGTAAAGAACATGAACATAATCAGGCTGGATGAAATCCAACAGCCGTTGGTAATGGGTCACAATGATAAATGATCTCTCTGGACTCCTCAGGCTGTTCACTCCATTTGCGACGATCTTTAGTGCATCGATATCCAAGCCTGAATCGGTCTCATCCAGGATAGCCAGCTTTGGGTCAAGCATCGCCATCTGGAAAACTTCATTTCTTTTTTTCTCTCCTCCCGAGAATCCTTCGTTCACGGAACGGCTTAAGAGGTCCTGATCGATCTCGACCAGCTTGATCTTTTCCTTTAAAAGCTTTAGGAATTTCACCGCATCAAGTTTTGGGAGTCCGCGGTGTTCGCGAACCTTATTGACAGCGGATTTCAGAAAATTAGTGGTGCTTAATCCTGGTATCTCAACTGGGTATTGAAAAGCCAGGAAGATCCCTTCTCTGGCCCTATCTTCGGGAGCCATATCCAATAGATCATTTCCTAAGAAATGCACAGAACCTCCATCTACATCGTAATCTTCTCTTCCTGCCAACACAGATGCCAGGGTGCTCTTTCCACTTCCGTTTGGACCCATGATGGCATGGACCTCACCTGGTTTAACATCCAGGGAAATTCCCCTTAATATCTCTTTGCCTTCAACTGAGGCTTTTAATTCGTTTATTTCAATCATGATTCAATTATCCAACTGAGCCTTCAAGGCTGATGGCCAATAGTTTTTGTGCTTCCACCGCAAACTCCATGGGCAGTTGCTTCAATACTTCTTTTGCGTATCCATTAACGATCAGCGCAACCGCCTCCTCGGTATCGATCCCCCTCTGATTGCAATAAAAGATCTGATCCTCCCCGATCTTTGATGTGGTTGCTTCGTGTTCAACGTTAGCGGTCTTGTTTTTTACATCAAGGTAGGGGAAGGTATGGGCTCCACATTGATCTCCGAGCAGCAAGGAATCGCATTGGGAATAATTCCTGGAATTACTAGCCCTGGGACTGATCTCTACCTGCCCCCTGTATGAATTCTGGCTTTTTCCGGCAGATATACCCTTTGAAACTATCCTGCTCTTCGTGTTCTTGCCCAGGTGGGTCATTTTGGTTCCGGTATCAGCCTGCTGGAAGTTGTTAGTAACCGCCACCGAATAGAATTCTCCGATGCTATTATCACCTTTAAGAATGCAGCTCGGATATTTCCAGGTGATCGCAGATCCGGTCTCCACCTGCGTCCAGGAGATCTTGGAGTTTGCACCCGCACAGATCCCTCTCTTGGTAACAAAATTGTAAATACCACCCTTACCCTTCTTATCTCCGGGATACCAGTTTTGGACCGTTGAATATTTTACTTCAGCATTTTTAGCAGCATGAATCTCTACCACAGCCGCATGCAATTGGTTTTCATCTCTCATCGGCGCAGTACAGCCCTCCAAATAAGAAACATAAGAGCCTTCTTCTGCGACGATCAGGGTCCTTTCAAATTGACCGGTATTGGCCTCATTGATCCTGAAGTAGGTAGATAGTTCCATTGGGCACCTTACACCTTTGGGGATATAGCAAAATGATCCATCGCTGAATACGGCAGAATTCAGGGCTGAATAGAAATTATCCCTGGCCGGCACTACCGAACCGATGTATTTTCTGACCAGGTCAGGATGGTCTTTTACCGCCTCTGACATCGAGCAGAAAATAATACCGAGCTCTCCCAGCTTTTCCCTGAATGTAGTTGCTACCGAGACACTATCGAGAACAGCATCCACAGCAACCCCGGTCAACCTTTTTTGTTCCTCGAGTGAGATCCCCAGACGATTGAAGGTATCCAGCAATTCCGGATCAACCTCGTCCAGGCTTTCCAGTTTTGGTTTCTTCTTTGGGGCAGAATAATAAATGATATCCTGAAAATTGATCTCCGGGATATCCAGGTTGGACCATTTAGGAGGGGCCATTTCCTTCCAGGCTCTGAAGGCTTTTAATCTCCACTCCAGCATCCACTCGGGCTCCTCTTTTTTTGCAGAGATAAAGCGGACCGTATCCTCATCAAGCCCCTTGGGCGCTTTCTCCGATTCGATATTCGAAACGAATCCGTACTTATAATCGGAGCTGGTTATCTGCTCCAGGATGGGGTCGGTCTTTGGCATCCTTATTTAGATTTATTCTTAATAATACAAAGTTAACAATTCATACTCTACGAATGTTCTTTCAGATGTGCACTTTGCTTGATTCTTCAAAATCTTATTTTTGATTTTCTGTGAAACTCGATTAGAATGGAAGCAAAGCCCTGGTTAAAGAATTATCCTTCGGATGTTCCGAAAGAAATCGATCCCGATAAATATTCCTCCCTGATAGAGCTGATGGAGGAGGCTTTTCAAAAGTATAAGGACAGAAAGGCCTTTTGCTGCATGGATACCTGGTTGAGCTATGGCGATGTGGATCGCATGTCCACCGCAGTTGCCTCTTTCCTGCAGAATGACCTCGGATTGCAAAAAGGAGACAGGGTGGCTATCCAAATGCCAAACCTGCTTCAATACCCAATTGCGATATTCGGAGTTCTCAGAGCGGGAATGATCTGTGTGAATACGAATCCTCTTTACACCGCAAGGGAAATGGAACATCAGTTCAAGGATTCAGGCGCCAAGGCCATCATAATTGTCGAGAATTTTGCCCACAATCTTGAAACCATAATCTCCAAAACCGATATCAAGGATGTAGTGATCACGAGCATCGGGGAGATGCACTCGTTTCCGAAAAAGCAGATCGTTAATTTCGTAGTTCGGAGCATAAAGAAGATGGTTCCAAAATATTCCCTTTCTAAGGCCTATTCTTGGAATGACATGGTTTCGGCTGATGCCTCCAAGTTCAAGAAACCGGAATTCAAACCATCGGATGTCGCTTTTCTTCAATATACCGGAGGTACCACCGGGGTCTCCAAAGGAGCTGCCCTCAATCACAGGAATATAGTTGCCAACATCTTGCAGATGCTAGGTTGGATGGGGGATTCCCTCAAACCTGGTGATGAGCTTTGTATGACCCCATTGCCGCTGTATCATATTTTTTCCCTTACGGTGAATCTTATGATGATGATGGAGATCGGGGCAAAGAATGTTCTTGTGACCAATCCCAGGGACATGAAGGCATTTGGGAAGGACCTCAAGAAGCATCCATTTACGGTGATCACCGGGGTGAACACTCTTTACAACGGCTTATTGAATCAACCATTTTTCGATTCCCTGGACTTCAGTACGGTCAAGTTCGCCTTTGCTGGGGGGATGGCATTGCAACAGGCAGTGGCCAAGGAATGGCAGCAAAGAACCAATTCCGCGATCATCGAAGGATATGGTCTGACAGAAACGTCTCCAGTGCTATCGGCAAATCCATTTGATGGTACGGATAAGTTAGGGACTATTGGATTGCCCTTTCCCAACACCGAAATGAAGATCGTGGATGATAATGGGAATGATGTTCCGCTAGGAGAGGCGGGGGAGATCGTTTGTCGCGGACCCCAGGTCATGAAGGAATACTGGGAAAAACCCGATGAAACATCCCAGGTTTTCTACGGGGATTGGTTCAGGACCGGCGATGTTGGGGTTATGGATGAGGATGGATTCTTTAAGATAGTCGACAGGAAAAAAGATATGATCCTGGTTTCCGGCTTCAATGTCTATCCCAATGAGATCGAAGATGTGGTTGCTGAGCATCCCAAGGTTTTGGAGGTCGCTGCTATTGGTATTCCTGACGAAAGGTCCAATGAAGTTGTGAAGTTGTTTGTGGTCAGGAAATTCAAAGATCTTACCAAGGATGAATTGATGGAATTCTGCAAGAACAACCTGACAGGTTATAAACGTCCAAAGGAGATCGAATTCAGGGATGATCTTCCAAAGTCAAATGTGGGTAAGATCCTTAGGAGGCACCTTAGGGAATAATCTTTATAGACATACTCGAAATTTGGTTTAGATTATCATCCTTTGGTTAAATGATCAAAGGGGAACCATTTTTATCCTCGTATTTGCTGCTCCAAAATTTTTTAGGAAAAGGATAATTCAACCGTTCTAAAAAGACTAAAAATAGCATTACTCGGCATTGCTGTATAATTTGCCGTCATGAAATTTAATAAGGTCAAAAGAAACCCGGGGCGCGGTGTTTACCAGGAGGAATGGATCCTTGATGTACTAAAGCAATCCCCTTTTGTTCATGTGGGGATCAGCACTTCTAATGGTCCTCTGATCATCCCAATGGCTTTCGGGCTTGAAGGTGAAAGCCTGTACCTCCACGGAGCGGTATCCAACCACCTGTTGAAAAGTATGGACCCTTCAGCCAAGGTTTGTATTTCATCAACACTTTATGATGGGTTGGTATTGGCAAAATCGGTGTTTCATCATAGCATGAATTATCGGTCGGTTGTCCTATGGGGGAAGCCAAGAAAGCTTGAAGGAAAGGAAAAACTCCACGCCCTTGAGGCCATCACCGAACATCTATGTCCTGGGCGCTGGGAGCAGGCCAGGCAACCAAACCCTGAGGAAATGAAGAGCACCACTGTCATCGAGGTTCAAATTGAACTAGCAAGCGGTAAGAAGAGGGAAGGAGCTCCAGTGGATGACAATGCGGACCTTGAGCTGCCGGTCTGGTCGGGAAATGTGGTCTCAAAAACAGGATATTCAAAGATCGAATTCCAAAATGGGGGAGAACCACCTGAAAATATACTCTCTCTTTTAGAAGTCCAGTAGTTCCTTCAGCTTGTCGTAGCCGGGCTTGGAGATCTTGATCCTTTCACCGGAATGAGTAAATCCCATGTACTGATCGCGGGTCCATTTTTCGATATTCTTAAGGTGGTTTATATTGAGAATAAAAGACCTGTGAACTCTGATAAATAATTGATTATCAAGATTTTGCTCCAAATGTGAGAGGGGTATTTTCTTTAGATGCTCCTTTGCACCTGAATGGATCGCAACATAATCATCCTCGGCCCGGATAAACTCGACCTCATTGCATGGAATGACCTCGATCTTTTTGCCATCCTTCACAACGATCTGTTTTAAGGGTGCCCTATTTAGCTGGATCTCCTCAGCAACCTTGGCTACTTTTTGCTGGTCATATTCCTGTCTTACCCTTGAAACAGCATACTTTAATCTTTCGTTGTTTATAGGTTTCAATAGATAGTCGACCGCTCCTTTTTCAAATGCCTTAAGAGCATACTCATCAAAGGCGGTAACAAAAATGACCTTTGGTGGATCCTCAAGCACCTCGAGCAATTCAAATCCATTGATCTTGGGCATCTGTATATCCAGAAAGATCAGGTCCGGTTTTTTTTCATTGATAAGCTTTATCGCCTCGAAGCCGTTTTCGGCTTCTGCAACGATATCCAGTTCCGGAAAATCTCCGAGCATATGGGAGAGGATGACCCTTGCAGGAGCTTCGTCATCGATGATCATTACCTTCATGATGCCGCTCTAATATTTAAGAAGACCTTGAATTTGCCATCCAATTCATCAGCATTAAAACTGAAATTCTGACCAAAACTAAGTGCCAGGCGTTCTTCTATGTTTTTGAGCCCAATTCCAGACCCCTGATTTTCGGAAGATCCCTCCGGGAGATCATTCTCCAGGAGCATTGTGAACCCTTGCTCAACTGCTGAGACCTTAAGTTGGGCTCCAATCTGTTGAGTAGAATTTTCAACCGCATGTTTGATGATGTTTTCCATCAGGGGTTGTAGTAACATTCTGGGCACTTTGAAACTTTTTGATCCTTGGGATACCTCAAAGTTGAAAACAAGCCTTTTCCCAAATCGTATACCCTCGATCTCCATATACCGAAGAGCGTTTTCCAGTTCCTTTTGAAAGGGAACCAATGCCTGGTCCTTGCTCTCTATAGTATAGCGAAGGTAGTCGCTGAGGCCCGATAGCATTTCTCTTGCCTTCTCCGGGTTTAAGAGGGTCTGAGCCGAAATTGAATTCAACGAATTGAAAAGAAAGTGGGGGTTGATCTGGGAATTCAAGGCCTGTATCCTGGATTCACTAACCAACGTCTTGAGGTTTGCTTCTTCCACCTGGGCTAACCCAATTCTTTCCTGGTATCTCATCACCAAGAATAGGGTAACCATTATGGTAAACAGCACGAGACCCTCCAAACCTCTTGCATACTGGAAGGCTTTGTTGAAATCCAGGTATCCCTGATCATTTGAGTAGATGATCTTCAAGATGGTATTACCGAAAAGGTACCAGACAAGTGTGCAGACCACTACAGCGGCAAGTAGGTTAAAAAGTGTGGATAGAGCAGGTTTTTCGGGTAGATTGACATACCTGATAAAGTTGAAGCAGCCAATACTCAGGACCCCGAAAAGAATGTAGAAGACCAGGGTATCGATAACGATGGGAAACACCGGGTCCTCAAAAAAAAACAGGACGGCAAAAAAATGGGCAGCCATTAATGCTGCCCAGATCCCGATCGCAATTATGAATGTTTGGTTGAATTTCAAGGGCCTAATTTGACCTCCAATCTAATTATCTACCCTTGATTTCTCCACCTCCAAAGAGGACCAATCCCTTAACGACCAACTCCTTGTTTGGGTCGTTCGTTGCCGGGCTGATGTTCATACGCTTATCGGAAAAACCTCCAAAAATCGGTGTCAGCTGAATATTTACGTTCCAATCACTGGGAGCGAAGATGGTAGTTCCTCCAAAAAGGACGAAGATGTCCACAACTGCAGGTCCGTTTTTGATCTTGGCCTGAGTCATGTCTATGTCCGATCCACCGAAGACTGCTGTAATTTTTCCGCTTTGGAATGCTTCGCTTGTTACTACTTTGTCTCCACCTCCAAAAATCGACATATCATCAAAAGTGGATGATGAATCACCCGAAGTATTTGGATTTGCGGTGTCGGTGGTTTTGATCTTTGGTCTATTGCCTCTTGCTCTGAAAATCAGTCCTATACCGACCAATATTAGAGCAATGGGCCATATATCATTCCATCCTACCCGGTAGCCAAATACGAACTGTTGAAAATAGAAGTATACACCACCTGCTATAAACAAAAGAGCTATAAAGGGATTTCTTTTTGAAGCCAGGTTTACAAGTCCGATCAAGATGAAAAGCGAACCCCAGGTGAAGATAAACTGGCTAAGGTTTGGAATGATATGCCAGTAATCAAAGGCATAAAGGGCGCCGATTCCAATAAGGATGACTCCCAAAAGAATTCTGCCGTGATTTGTCTGATTTTGTGGTGCCATTTTTTCTTTTTGATCCAAAAGTCGGGTGAGGGAAGGGACGTTGAAATGAGAAATCGGTGAAACCCGCAGAAAAGTCGGTGAAAGCCCTAATTTGATTAAGGATACCTTAGATGAAGCTTCCGCATCTGAAAGATTATGAATTTCGTCATTATCGAAATCATAATTCTTAATTCGGCACTTTTAACTTCTAAATCGCCGACTTGTCCGCCGGAGATTTGTCGCCTCGCTACGCCGAAGCAGCTATGCGAAGGCAAAGAAGGAGGAAGCCTAATCGGAGGCGATCATAACTCACAAAAAAACTGCTTCTCTGAGGGATATCTGCGAAAGCCGGATGACCGAAGAGTCTAGCTTGATCACTCCTCCTTTGCAATACAGCCTACGAAAGACTCTTCCCTGCCAGCCTAGATGGGTTAAGGTGGTGGCAGGCTGGGCTTTCCTTTCGGAAAAACTCAGAGATTTCCACAGTTTTTTTGTTAAGAATCCCCTAACATTTTAATCACCGCTGCAAAGTAAATGTGATCACAACCCAACTTCTAAATCGCCGTAGCCTAGGCGTAGGCGATCAAAGTGTTTATCAGATTCTGCACTCTTAATTCTGCACTTTTAACTCACAACTCTTCTCAGCTGTTGATAAAGCAATTCTGCAGGGTGAATGGCATGCTTTCCAGTTCCGTCTTTTATCTGATGCCTACAACTCGTCCCTGAAGCAATAATATGATCCTTTTCCGTGGTCTTCCTGAGGGTCGGAAAGAGGACCAGTTCCCCGATCTTCTGACTGACCTCATATTTGTCTTTCATATATCCAAAGGATCCGGCCATTCCGCAACATCCGGAAGGGATCTCTTCAACTTCAAGTTTGGGTATTATTTCCAGGGCTTTTTTGGTGAATGAAGAACCGGAAAGGGCCTTTTGATGACAATGTCCATGGACATAGGCGTTTCCTTCATATGGTTTAAAATCCTCAGGACTGATGTTGCCATTATTGATCTCCTGACATATGAATTCCTCTAATGTAAATGTACTTTCTGCTATCCTCTTACTCGCCTCTCGGATCTCGCCTCTCGCAACTGAGGGATATTCATCCCTAAAACTCAAAATGGCAGATGGTTCAATCCCAACAAGTGGCCTTTCGGCTGAAACCAGATCTTTAAGTGCTTTTATATTTTCTTCCGCTTTTGTTCTGGCTTTCTTGACCATTCCCTTTGAAAAGAGGGTTCTGCCACTGTCCATAGGTCCCAGGCATTCAACATTATAGCCAAGCGCCCAAAGCAATTGGATCACAGCCTTACCCTGCTTTACATCAAGTACCTCTGAGAACTCATCGATGAATAAAACCACGGTGCCCCTTGGTTCAGGAATTTTGGTCTGGCTTTTTTTATACCAGCCGTAAAGGCGATTTGAGGAAAGCTTTGGTATAGACCTTTTTTGAGAAAACCCAAGGATGGATTTTGTAATGAAGGAGAGGAATGGGGCTTGGGTGAATGCATTTGACAGGATGGGAACCTTAGACCCCAATTTCATGAGCTCGGGCATCCTTGAAATGATCATGGTCCTAAATGGGACCCCATTTTTTTCATATTCCTGTTGCTCCCATTCCGCCTTGAGCTTGGCCATATCCACATTCGAAGGGCATTCCGATTTGCAGCCTTTGCATGATAGGCAGAGATCCATGGCCTCTTTTATGGCTTGATTGTCTTTTCTGTTCCCCGGAAAGGAAAGGTATTCTCTTAAGGCATTGGCCCTTGCCCTGGTGGTGTCCTTCTCATTTCTTGTAGCCATATAGCTAGGGCACATGGTCCCTCCGCTTAGTGCAAGTTTCCTGCAATCTCCTGATCCATTGCATTGTTCTGCCGCCCTGATAAAGCCCTGATTTTCAGTAAAATCAAAGGTCGTTTTTATCTCCGGGGTGCTTTGTCCAGGCTTGAAGCGCAAGCTGCTGTCCATAGGGGCGGTATCCACGATCTTCCCCGGATTGAAGATATTATTGGGATCGAAAAGTGCCTTGATCTCCTTTAGCAACTCATAATTCTTTTCTCCAACCATCTTGGGTATGTATTCTCCCCTCAATCTTCCATCTCCATGTTCTCCGCTCAAAGAACCTTCGTACTTTTTTACCAAGGTTGCCACATCTTCCAAGCACTCCCTGAAAAGCTTTTGACCTTCGATGGATTTGAGGTCAAGGATTGGCCTGAGGTGCAATTCTCCGGCTCCTGCATGGGCATAATGTACACTGTACAGCCCTTTTTCTTTTAGCAAACCATTGAATTCCCTTATGTATTGGGGCAGGTCTTTCACGGCGACAGCTGTATCTTCGATGACAGGTACAGGCTTTGCATCTCCGGGCATATTTGATAACAGTCCGAGGCCCGCCTTTCTGAGTTCCCAGACCTTTTTCATATCCGATCCTCGTACCTTCGGATAGGAATATCCCTTTCCATTCTCCTTTAGGCTTTTGATCAGATCTTCAATTGATCTTTCCAATTCTTCCCGACTGGCTTTTGCAAATTCCACCACCAAAACTGCTTTTGGATCACCTTCGACGAAAAACCTGTTTTGCCGCTGCTGCAGGTTTTCCCTGGTTCTTTCAAGTATGTAATGATCCATCAGTTCACAGGCGGTTGGACTGAACTCCATGGCTGTGACCGTAGCTTCAAGTGATTCGATCAGATCCTCAAAATGGATGCATACCAGGGCTTTATGCTCCAGGGGAAGAGGAGAGAGGGATACCTTGATCTCTGAGCTGAGGCTTAATGTTCCTTCAGATCCTGCCAATATATCTATCAGGGAGAAGGACTTTCCATCAGGGTCAAAGGGCTGTCGACGGATCAGCATATCTACTCCGTAGCCGGTGTTTCTTCTCGTGACCGAGGCCTTGGGATAGTTTTCCTTTATTTCATTCTGTACTTCCGTGTCGGAAAGCCTGGCCAGTATCTTTTCATATATCCTCGCTTCCAGTCCATTTCCTTCTTGTTTCTTTTCCAGTTCAGCATGATCAAGCTCTGAGAACTCTGCGGTGCTTCCATCGCTGAGTATGGTTTTAATACTCAGAATATGGTCCCTGGTACTACCATAGACTATTGAATTGGCACCGCAGGAATTATTTCCGAGCATGCCCCCAAGCATTGCCCTGTTGGCAGTAGAGGTTTCTGGTGCAAAGAATAACCCATGTTCATTTAGATGGTGATTAAGCTCGTCCCTGATCACGCCTGGCTGTACCCTTGCCCATTTCTCCTGAGGATTGACTTCAAGGATCCTGTTCATATACTTGGAGAAGTCCACTACTACCCCTGAACCGACAACCTGACCGGCAAGCGAAGTGCCTCCGGTTCTTGGGATCAGGGAAGCTGAATTTTCATTGGCCCAGTGAATAAGAGTTTTCAGGTCCTCTTCATCTTTCGGAAGCGCTATGGCCGAAGGTATTTCCCTGTAGGCCGACGCATCTGTTGCGTAGATCCTTTTGGAAAGATCATCAATCAACAGATCTCCCTGGAGCTTGGATTTGAGCTGGTTAAGGTGCATCGGCAATGGTCTTTTCAAAAATCCGCATTCTACCTTACCAAATCATAACAATCAGGTAAAAATCAGTTCACCTTGGGAATTTTCTTTGCAGGAAGTCATTAAACAATAGCCTGTTATGGGAGCCAAACCCAAGAAAAGAAAAGTTGAAGTTGTAGTTATTTCAGATGTTCACCTAGGCACATCCGGATGCAAGGCCGAACAACTTTTTCGCTATCTGAAGACCGTTCAACCAAAGAAATTGATCCTCAACGGTGATATCATAGATGGTTGGCAATTCAAGAAATCCTACTTTCCAAAATACCATACTCTTGTTCTAAAGCAGATCCTGAGTATCATGGCCAAAGGAGCCAAGGTCTATTATGTGACAGGAAACCATGATGAACTTATGAGAAAGTTCGCGGGGTTTAAGCTTGGTAACTTTTCAGTGGTCAACAAGGTGATCCTTCGTCTAAATGGTAAGAAGGCTTGGGTGTTCCATGGCGATGTCTTCGATGTGGTGATGAAACATTCGAAATGGTTGGCCCGACTTGGCTCTATCGGTTATGACTTGCTTCTATGGTTGAACCGTACCGTTAACTGGTTTCTGGGTCTGGTTGGCCGGGAGCCATATTCCTTCTCCAAAAGGATCAAAGCCTCCGTCAAGGGAGCGGTGACCTTCATCAACCATTTCGAAGAAACCGCTGCCAGGATAGCAGCTGAGAACAGCTATGATTATGTCGTCTGCGGGCATATCCATGCTCCCGAGATCCGCGACTTTGAGTTTGAAGAGGGTAGGGTGACCTATTTGAATTCAGGGGATTGGGTGGAAAGCCTTACAGGACTTGAATACGATCATGGAGAATGGCGCATCTACCGCTTTGATCAGGATGAAATGGCCAAAAATGCTTCCCTGGCCTTCGAAGAAAAACAGGACCTGACCAGTAAAAAGCTATTCAATGACCTTGCGGAGGATGTGATCCCGAGGGAGGTGATCGATTCGGTTTAACGCCAACCTTTTCATATTTTTTTCCGTGATTTAAGGTGCATGAGATACCTTAAACTGGCTATTGTTTTCCTTCTTTTCGAATCTCTCTTTTTCTGCAAAAACGATGAGCAGGTAAATCCTGGAACAAAAAAAGTTAACAATAGTCATCCCCAGGATTCGATTCATCAAGACTCTTTACCTATTGATAGCATTTTGCCACCTTTAAAATTCATCTCTTTTTCAGGTCAGGTTGTGGATGAAAACCTCTCGCCCATTCCAAACCAAACTGTCCTTATATACCACAACAAACTGGTTTCCTGGGGGGAGCTTAATACCCCCATTCCCTGGATCCCAGATACCATTACCGCAACCCGAACGACCAATCTGGATGGGTTTTTCAAAGTAGATTCCCTACCCAATAGGGAGTACTTTTTAAGAATCCCAAACTCCATAAAAAACAATTTTGATTCCTTATATGTAACAGACTCGGTCTTGGATTATGATAGCTCCCATTATGTGTTTGGGGTGAGAAATAAATTGTTGCTTAAAAAAATACAATATGAAGACGCAACCGGCCCCAGAAAGGATCTTTTCGAATTTTTCTATCGTTGTGGAAAGATTTATCAGGTTAAGAAAAAGGGGCAATTAAATGGAAGCGGACCTCCATTTACCTCAGGTTTTTTCGATCCTATTTTGGGGGTACCCTTTTCGATCAATGAAGACCCTATGAATGTTTCCCTATTCGGGCCAGACCCTTTAGGACTTACGGTCTGTTCATATGATATTTCCCCAAAATCCATTTCTGGCTGGTGCGGTAATTATCCTAACCTTGATGATTTTCCAAGTACTTATTTTGTCCAAGGACCAAGAGGAAATCCAATTCTTCAGTTTTCATCAGACTATACCGGGAATTTTGATTCGGTATCACGGGAATTTGATGGAATGATCAATCCCTTAAGTCTATTGGATCCATATTTAAGGTATTCCATTTCATTTTTTGATGAGGATAGACTTCTTGGAATTGGGGTGCCCACTTGGAATACAGGCAATTTTATCCCGCTTTCAATTGGACCTAACAACGTGACTCGATGTTATAATGATACCTCAGAGATGACCGGAGTCTATCAGTACAACTCCAATAATCTTCCTGTAAGGGTCGATATTTCAATGGATTATTCCGGGCAGGGACCCACGAATTACACCCTTTACTTTGATTACCAGCATTAGGAAAGCAAATCCATCAAGCCTTCGAACAACTCCTTGGAGTGGGCGGGAAAGTTCGCAATCCGGATGTGTTTTCCCTTATACTGGCCATAACCGTCTCCGATCACCATTCCTTTGGAGCCGAGTAAAGCAAGGATCTCAGAACTTTTGGAAGTTTCAGCTACAAGGGTGGTCTTGGAGCGGTGTTCGGGCTTCTCAATGAAAGGCTGGATCTCCGGGTGCTCCTCAAATGCCTTGTTCAGAAGGGTGAACTTGTAAATGGTCTCTGACCTTATAATATTCAAGCCTCTCCTTTGAAAGTCCTCGCAAATTTTACCAAGCAAAAAGATGTCCAGCATGTTAGGTGTGGGCATGGGTTCGTCCTTCTTGGAATATTCATCAAGCTTTCTAATTTGACGATAGGCAGGGATGTTGGATGAAATGCTCTTTTCAATAAGGGAATTCCTATAAACCAGGACACCCAGTCCTGCCGGAAGTCCAAAGCCTTTTTGCACAGAGAAATAAAAGGCGTCAATCGCTTCATAGGGCACCTCATAATGGGGTAGGGCAGAGACCAGATCCAAAGTGATGATGGAATCTGGAAAACGGGCCCGTACATTCATGACCTTTTCACCATCGATCCAGAAGCCTGTTGAGGTTTCATTTCCGGTTATGCCAATTAATTCGGGCTCGAAACTTGAATCCAGGCTTTCGGGATCAAACCTCTCTGTGTTGTCCAGAATAAGGTTTTTCGGGCTGCGCCCGAGGGCAGCTGAGAATTGGAAGAACCTTTCGGAAAAAGCACCGGTAACAACATGAAGCGATGTTTCTTTTACAAAATTCTGGATCAACCTTTCCCAGATCTCGGTAGCCGAAGAGAGGAAGACAAGGTCCCATCCCTCAGGAACACCCAATAGTTGGAAGAGTGCCTTCCTTGTACTGGAATAAACCTCTTTGAATTCTTTACTTCGATGACCCCAGCTGGGCAAGCCAATTTTAAGCGCTTCCCGGATATGATCAGGAACCGTGTGATAGATCTGCGAGGGTCCAGGGGTGAGATAAAACTTTTGCATCAGTAAAGTACCCTGGTCTTAATAGTGCCTTCCAGTTTTTTTAGTTCCTTCAGGATCCTCTTATTGTACACCTTGTAGATATCTGTGATCACATAGCCTATCCTGTTGTTCGTTCCCAGGTGCTGACCAACGATGTTGACCCCTCTATGGGAAAAGATCTCGTTGATGCTGGCTATCATCCCGGGATTGTTTTCGTGAATATGGATCAACCTATGTGCGTCCTCAAGGGGTGGTAGTCTGAGGTTGGGAAAATTTGCGCTCCCGAAAGTGTTTCCGGTATTCATATAATGGATCAGTTTGTCCGGAACAAAGCGGGCGATGTTCGATTGGGCTTCAACGGTACTGCTTCCGATATGGGGCGTAAGGATCACATTGTTCTGCGATGAAAGATCCAGGTTGAATTTTGAGTTGGTTCCTGTGGGCTCTTCAGGAAATACATCGGCTGCAAAACCTTTTAGTTTTTTTGCTTTGAGAGCTTCCTCTACGGCTCCAAGGTCCACAGCCTTGCCGGTGCTGAGGTTCAGCAGGACCGCGTCGTTCTTCATCAGGTCGATCTCCTTTTTACCGATGAATCCATCGTTTTCCGGCTTATCTTCAAGGTGAAGGGAAACCACATCTGATAGCTTAAGCAGGGCTTCCAGGCTTTCCACCTTCCTGGCATTACCCATCGGCATGATGTCAAGGGTGTCATAGAAAACCACCTTCATGCCTATGGATTCCGCTATAACACTTAGCTGAGAGCCAATATTTCCATATCCGATTATTCCAAGGACCTTACCCCTGATCTCATTGCTTTTTGAGGTCGATTTTTTCCATTTCCCTTCAGACATCTCCTTCATACGGGTAGGGATCCTTCTCATCAGCATTATTATCTCCGCGATTGCGAGTTCTACAAGGGATTGAGCGTTGCTATAAGGAGCATTGAAAACAGGAATTCCCTTTTGAGTGGCAAAGTCCAGGTCGATCTGGGAAACCCCCTTGCTGAAAGCACCGATACAATGAAGTTTCTTTGCAGCTGTCAAGATCTTCTTGTTGATATTGGTCTTGGTCCTTGTGCAGAGTATGGAGATATCCTTTACAAGTTCGATCAACTCATCCTCCGCCAGGTGCTTTGAAACCATCTGTACGCTATATCCTTCCTCCTTGAAGTTCCTTACCGCATCCGGGTGGATATTATCCAGTACCAGGGCCTTGATCCTGTTCTTTGGGTAGGATATGGCCATTGGGAGGTCGTGTTTGTATAAAAACTCGTCAAGGGATGGAATGATGTGGTCAGCTTTTTCAGCCACCGTATCCCTGCTGATGTTTTCGGTAAAGGCATAGAACTTGTCCGCCAGGCCGGATTCCCTGATCTCATAGTCCGTATAACCATCCCCAATGACATATACAGGCCCGCGGAGCTTTAAGGCCTTGATCTGTTTTACCTTTCCGTTATTGGTGGCCAACAGTTTATCCTTCACATATCCGGTGATGTTTCCTTGCTCATCGTAAGTAAATTCATTGGCGTAGATATTCCTTACCGGGATTCCAAAGGGCTCAACAATGGGTTGAATGAACTCCTTGAACCCGCTTGAAATGATCAGGATCTGTTTTCCGAATTCCTGAAAGAAGGCTTCGTTTCTCTGAAAGGAGATGGAGATCTTTTTTTGAAGTCTTTTGACCAGTGGCAGCAGGTGGGAGCGATTAGCCTGGAGAAGGTTGAGCCTATCGATCAAGCTTTGTTTGAATTCGATCTTTCCATCCATGCCCATACTGGTGATCTCCTTGATCTTCCTTACTCTCTCCTTCCTGTCGGGCTTGTCCTTAAGAGCTATTTCAGCCAGTATATCCAGCCCCTCAACCTTTGTGAAGGTAGAGTCAAAATCTATTATAAAATGGGGTTTTTTCATTTGCTCAGGGCAATATTAGAGAGCTGTCTCCATAACTCAAAAAGCGATATTTCTCCCGTTTGGCCTGGTCGTAAATCACCTTCCAATCTTTGCCGACCATGGCTGCAACAAGCAGGATGAGGGTGGTACCGGGAAGGTGGAAATTGGTGATCAGGCCATTGGCTACCCTGAATGAGTAACCCGGCACAATGAAGATCCCTGTCTCTCCACTAAAAGAATCCAAGCCGTTTTTATCCATGTGATCGATAATATTTTCCAAGGCCTTTTCCCATGGTTCGAGATTGCCCAGATGTTGATAGGGGGTGTGCTTATCAACAATGGAATTGAACCCCTGTTCACCACCCAACATTCCGATCCAATAAAGGCTTTCCAGAACTCTAAGGCTTGTTGTGCCCACTGGAATTATTCTTCTTCCTTTGTCCTGAAGGAATTTTTCCAGGAGTTCCCTTGAGATCTCAAAGTATTCTCTGTGCATATCATGCTCAGAGGGGTCATCCGTTTTAATGGGCGCAAAGGTTCCTCCTCCTACATGCAATACCAATTCTCCCGAATCAACACCTTGGCCCTGCAATTCGTCAATGATCAAGGTTGAAAAGTGGAGACCTGCTGTTGGAGCCGCTACCGCTCCAGGTTCTCTTGCGTAAACGGTCTGATACCTTTTCTCGTCAATTTCTCCTGGCTTGTGTTTCAGATATGGGGGCAAAGGGAGCTTTCCAATCGAGGAGATCAATTCTCCGAAGGTTTGATCCCCATCCCAATCAAATGTGACATGATTTTTTTCGCGATCTTCCCACCTGACCACAAGCCTTAGCCCATCAATGGATTTTTCAAGTTCCTCCTTTTCTTTCCATTTCTTTTTGTTCCCAACCATGCAGTTCCAAGTTGAACCCTTATTGGATCCCAGGCAGATCATTGGGTCATGTGATGGGAAAACCGGATTCAAGAGCAGGACCTCAATAGAAGCTCCGGACTCTCTTTTTAGAAAGAGCCTTGCATTGACCACCTTTGAAGTGTTGAAGATCAATAGGTCATTAGAATCGAGTTTTTTAGGAAGGTCCCGGAACATTCCATGCTCTATTTTCCCTTCATCATAAACCAATAATCTTGAGCCGCTTCTCTTTTTACTGGGCTCCTGAGCAATAAGCTCCTCAGGTAAGTCGTAATAATACTCCTGAAGGTCAATTTTGGGAAAATTCAAGGATTTACCTTTTTAAATTCATAAAATTGGGATTGCTTATGGCAATCTTAGTGAATACTAAAACCAAATGGCGGAAGAAATAAAGAAACCCTCAAACAGAGGACGGAGAATAACGGTTATCTCAGCGATCATAATCCTTATTTTGATCAACGCGGTGCAATTATACATCCGTTTTTCAGAGAAAAAAGAGCACAAACAGGAAATCGAATTCAAGGATCAAGAGTTGGATAGAGCAATGAATACTCTTGATTCGATCAAGGTGGAGCTCGAAACCAGGTTGATGATCATCGACTCTTTGGGGGGAGAAAGGGACAGTTTGGTCATGGCAATTGCTGAGATCCAGGAATTACGTGAAAAAGAAGTAAGGTATTGGAGGTCCAAGAAAAGAGAAATGGACGAGATCGTAGCTGGGTACAAGGAGCTGCTCATCAAGAAGGACAAGCAGATCGAGGACCTAAGGGCGCAAAACGAACAATTGCTCAGTGAAAATATGGGCCTCAAAGAGGAGAAGCAGGAACTCAAAAAGACCATAAGTTCTCTTGATAAGGAAAAGGACGAGTTGGAAGCAACGGTGGAAATTGCCTCAATTCTCAAGGCTGAGAATATTTTGATCTCCGCATTGGACAAAAAGGGCAAGTTGGTAAGCGCTAAACGTGGGGCCCTTAGGAAGAAGAAGGTCGTCCAGCTTAAAGTTGATTTCAATATAGCTGAGAACCAGGTCGCTGAGATCGAGACAAAAGATGTTTACCTGAGGGTCATCGAGCCAGGGGGTGGTACTCTTTATGATCTGGCCGCAGGTGGAGGAACCATCATCATTGATGGAAAAGAAAAGTTCTACACCTTGAAACAGGATTTCCTATTTGATAATAAGAAACCCAAGGTCGAATTCCTTTATACCAAAGGAAGTGAATGGAACCTTGGAAAGCACGATATAGAGCTTTATTGCGAGGGCCATAAGATAGGAGCGGCAAATATTGTGATCCGCTGATCAGTATCTCAGGGGAGTCCAGATCGCAACCTTCAACTCCTGACCTTCATTTAATGTGGACTCATCCCCCAAATCATTTACCACCCTGAAGAAATCCGGTTTCCATACATTTCCTGTCCTTTTGCTAAAATCTTCAATGCTTTCGCCTTGTTTGGATTTCTCCAGGGATAGGGTCAGGACCTTGACCTTTTTTAGTTCCTCAACGCTAATTCCATCAAAGGATTCGATTGCTGACTCTACGCTATCCTTCCTTGCTCCCTGCCATAGACCGGCAAGTTGGAAGGTCATATTCTGGTAGGTGAACCAGACCATTCTTCCTTTTACAGGGTCTTTTTGGTTTCCGGTCAGAAATTTGATCTCAAAGGCACCCATGCCCTTGAACTTCGACTCTCCGGACTCCAAGATCTGTACCTTCTCCTTGGCAGCCTTTTCAAGGAATTTTTTTCCGTATTCGATATGTTTTCCACCTTCATCGGGTACTCCAAGGACCACCATTGCGGTTTGCTCCTTATTTGCTGCTCCAACTGCAGTTGGGGAGTTCACCGTCCTCCACTTTTCCGGGAACTTCATTTGAAACCGTAATCCAGGGTGAACAAATCTTGTTCCTTCAAATATGCCTTGAGCCGGGTCGTCGGCCAGATGAAGTCCGAACAGGTAATGGTTGAACTCCGAGCTGTTTTTTGCAATTGGAGTTCCTGGTTTGGCTTTGATCTTCTCCGAAAGTTCCTTTATGTTTTTGACCCTGTCAGGAGTATAGGGGTGATCATCAAATATGGAGAATTGAGTCTTTTCGCCTAAATACACCTCCACTGCTTTGTCCAACTGGTCAAGGGCCTTGCCAAGAGCCTTCGGCTGATATCCTGCTTTTGCAGCCAAGAGAACCCCTATCTCATCAGCTTCGTTTTCCTGCCCACGGCTGTAGTTTGCCAGATAGATCTGGCCGGCCGCATTTATCGGAGCATTTATCAAGCCGCCCAATCCGGGACTAATGCCACCGATCAACAACCCCGGAACGGTTAAAAGGGAGGGAAGAACGCTTTTTTTCATTTGGCTTGCTGAATGTCTCCGAACCACATGGGCAATTTCATGCCCAAGAATAGTGGCAAGTTCATCTTCGCTGTTAAGTATTGGAAGTATCCCTCGGGAGACATATACATATCCTCCCGGAATGGAAAAGGCGTTGGGTTCGACCATGTTGACCAATTGAAATTGGAATTCAAAAGGAAGGTCATTCCCAACCTGTGCTGCAACTTTATGGCCTAACTCACTGATATATTCCTGGGTGATCTTGTGGTTATAGATTCCCATCTGTGCTCTGATCATTTGGTCGGCCTCTTTGCCCAACTTAATATCCTGGGCAACCGGATCCTGGGCCAATAGCTCTGATGAGAGTATTGCTAAAAGCAGTAATGGAATAAAAAATCTTTTCATGTTCAGTCTTTGAGCAAAAATCGTGGCAAAAAAAAAGCCCCGGAGGGCTTTTTACAAAATTTATGCTAACTATTTAGGAACCTGGATCTTGCCTGCTTTTTTCTTAAGGCTTTTGTTCTTATATGATCTGGAAAAAACGGGATAAATGTTCTTTCCGAACGCTTTCAGGTCCTTGCTGGGATCATCCGCAAAAAGTTTATCAATGATCTCATTCGGGCTCATGGGCTTGCCATTTGCAATCAATGCTGCCTTGATCTTATCCAGGTAAGTTGCCCTTCCTTTTCCCGCGGGGCGTCCAGCTTTTTTGGCTGCCGGCCTTCCGGCTTTTTTAGCTGCTGGTCTTCCCGGTCCTTTTTTAGCCGCGGGTCTTCCAGGTCCCTTTTTAGCTGCGGGTCTTCCCGGACCTTTTTTTGCTGCTGGTCTTCCTGGGCTCTTTTTAGCTGCTGGTCTTCCTGGGCTCTTTTTAGCTGCTGGTCTTCCCGGGCCCTTTTTAGCTGCCGGTCTTCCGGGTCTCTTTTTAGATGCTGGTCTTCCGGGTTTCTTTCTTCCTGCCGGTCTTCCTCTTCCTGAGGAAGGAGCACTATCACCTACAAGAAGAGCTTTAGCCTGCGAGATCTTGTCTAACTGGGCTTGTAGTTCTTTCTCTTGTGCCTCAAGTTCCTTGATGACCAAGTTAATTGAGTCGTTTCCTTTAGCCATATTTCGATTTATTGTTTTGTGGCGCCCAATATAAAACATTTTAATGTCCCACCTGCATTAATTATATTGCGCCTCCTCAATAAAAAAACAATCAATTGCATTTTTTATGGAATTACTTAACGGAAAAGAAACATCCTTAAAGATCCAGGAAGATCTGAAGAGCCAGGTTGAAAAAATTAAAGCTGAGGGCAAGCGAGCCCCTCACCTTGCTGCTGTTCTGGTTGGAGACGATGGGGCAAGTAAAACTTATGTCGGAGCCAAGGTAAAAGCGTGCGCAAGGATTGGTTATGATTCAACCGAGGTGATACTTCCAGGCGATACCTCACAAGATGATTTGCTAAACAAAATTGATGAGCTTAACAAAAATGAAAACATTGACGGCTTTATAGTTCAACTTCCCCTTCCGTCTCATATAAATGTAGAAGCAATTACAAGTGCAATTGATCCTTCAAAGGATGTGGATGGTTTTCATCTTATTAATGTTGGAAAATTACTTAAGGGAAGACCAACCTTCGTTGCTGCGACCCCACTTGGGATTATGGAGCTTTTAAAGCATTACAATATTGAAACGGAGGGAAAACATTGCGTAATTGTTGGAAGAAGTGATATAGTTGGAACCCCACTAAGTGTTTTGATGAGCCGAAAAACCAATCCTGGGAATTCTACAGTTACCCTTTGCCATACAAGGACCAAAAACTTAAAGGAAATGACTCTTCAGGCCGATATTCTTGTAGGTGCGGTCGGATCTGCGAATTATATTTCCGGAGATATGGTCAAGGATGGGGCGGTAGTCATTGATGTTGGAATTACCAGGGTCCCGGATGAAACAAAAAAATCAGGATTCAGATTGGTGGGTGATATAGAGTTTGAAGGTGCTTCCAAAAAAGCCTCATATATTACTCCTGTACCGGGTGGGGTAGGACCTATGACCATAGCAGCTCTATTATTGAATACCATGCATGCCTACAATAAGGTATTCTATCCTTAATAGGCCTTAACCATGTTCTGAGTAATAAGGAGTATTTTTGTGATGTGATCGCTGTACAGAAATCTCAGACAACAACCCTTCCGGTAATGGAAAGTTTCTATTCAATCCAGGGAGAAGGGTATCATGCCGGGAAACCCACTTATTTCATCCGGCTTGCCGGTTGCGATGTGGGTTGCCATTGGTGCGATGTAAAAGAATCCTGGAAAGTGGAAGATCATGAAAGGGCAAGCATCAAGGACCTTGTAGAGGCTATCCCTGGAAATGATGGAATTGTGGTCGTAACCGGAGGAGAGCCATTGATGCATAAGCTTGATGATTTGACTCTTTGTTTACGTAAAATGGGTGGAAAAACCCATCTTGAAACCAGCGGGGCTTACCCCCTTTCAGGTTCTTGGGATTGGATTTGTATATCTCCAAAAAAATTTAAGCCTGTATTAGAAGAGAATCTAATTTTTGCTAACGAGTTAAAGGTTGTGATCTACCACCCGAGCGACCTTAAATGGGCTGAATCCTTCAGGGGTAAATTAAGTCCCGATTGCAAATTATTTCTTCAACCCGAATGGTCAAAAAGGGAAAAAATGATCCCCTTGATCAATGGATATTGCAAGGAAAATCCTGAATGGAGGATCTCCCTGCAGATCCATAATTACATGGGTGTTCCATAATGAGGATTTTATTCTTTTTTATTTTTCTATTCTCAGCTGAACTTCTGGCTCAGGTCAGTGGATTGGGTACAAACTCTAAAAAGGCTGCGGACTATTATTTAGAGGCTCAAAAAGAGGCCTCCCGAAGAAATTACCCTGCTGCTCTTGAGCTCTTTGATAAGGCTCTAAAGAAAGATCCAAACTTTGGCGAAGCACATTATTTAAAAGCAAAAACCCTTATGCACATAGGGGAGGTAGAACTTGCGAGGCTTCATTTTGAAAAAGCGACAGAGTTGCTTCCCATGAGGCCAAAATATGCTGATACCTTTTTGCTTTTGGGGAGGATGTATATGGATGAAGGTGATTATATTAAAGCTGAGGCCGCATTCAGAAAATATATGAGTGCAGACCCCGGCAATTATGCGGGCCAGGAGATAGCTCAGGAATATATAAGAAATTGCCAGTTCGGCATTGAAAGTATAGATCACCCCGATTCCATAAAACCTAAAAAACTACCTCATCCTCTAAATAATTTTCAGTTCCAATACTTCCCGGTTCTGACAGGAGATGGGGAATTTATTTTTTTTACTGCCAGGAGCGCTAGGAGCACTGAAGAAATATTGGTAAGCAGAAATATTAATGGGAACTGGAATCCGCCTCAAAATATCTCCGATAGTATAAATACTGTAGAGTATAATGAAGGTACCTGTGCAATATCAGCAGACGGAAGGGTATTGGTTTTTACGTCTTGCAATGCTCCCGGTCTTTTGGGAAGATGTGATCTGCTGATATCCTACCGGCAAGGAAATGAGTGGAGTAAACCCAAAAACCTTGGAAAGAACATCAACACAAGGCATTGGGAATCGCAACCAAGCCTCTCTTCAGATGGGCGACTGTTACTGTTCTCCTCTGACCGACCCGGAGGAAAGGGGAGAATGGATATCTGGTACAGCATAAAGCAAAAGGATGGGAATTGGGCGAGGGCAAAAAATCTTGGAGCGCCTGTAAACACACCAGGAGAGGAATTTTCTCCCTTTTTGCATAATAACGGACAGACCCTGTTTTTCTCTACAAATGGTAGAAAGGGAATGGGGGGACTAGACCTCTACATGACTGAAAGGACAGAGGATGGTTGGTCCAAGCCTGAAAATCTTGGTTATCCTCTGAATACCTGGAAAGATGAAGTTGGCATATACGTTAGCTCAGAGGGAAAGACTGCCTATTATTCCAGGACCTCTGTAAATGACGGAGTCGAAAGAAGTTTTCTTTATAAGGTAGAACTTCCTCCAAGGCTTCAGGTCAAGAAGGAAAGCCACGCATTGAAAGGAAGAGTTTACGACAGTCAAACAAATAAACCCCTGGCAGCTGGCATTAATTTAATGGACCTGGAAAAGGATACCGCAATTCAATCATTGAAATCAGATAGCATTAATGGAGGATATCTAATAATTCTGACCAAAGGTGCAGATTACGGGCTTTTCATTTCCAGGCCAGGTTACCTGTATAAGAGTATTAATTTCGATCTCAAGAATGCAGGACCAGATGGGCATCTTGTACTTGATATTCCATTGGACCCCATAATTAAGGGTGCCACTACAGAGCTTAGAAACATATTTTTTGACTTTGGAAGCTTTGAGTTGAGAAGGGAATCCAAAATCGAATTAAATGAGTTGATCACTTTTGTGTCCGAAAACCCAAATGTTAAGATCGAGATCGCAGGTCATACCGATAATGTAGGATCACATGATGACAATATTAGACTTTCCAAAAACCGAACTCTTGCCGTCAGGGATTACTTGGTCTCCAATGGAGTAGATATAAGCAATGTCTCTTTTGAAGGCTATGGAGAAACCAAACCTCTCGCCCCAAATGACAGTGAAGAGAATCGACAATTAAACAGAAGGATTGAATTCACGATCCTAGAAATCTGACAGCAATCTCCTCGGAATAATATTCCTTATTATGTTTTTTGGTGAACCCCACATGACCACCAAACTTTGGATATAAGAAAGTTAAATTGGTATTTTTTATTTCATTGGGATCAGGATAACAGGATCCCGGAAAGAAGGGATCGTTCCTTGCCTGAAGTAACAGTGTTGGAACGTTAATGTCTTTTAACTTATAATATGTAGATCCCTTATGATAAAAATCCTCGGCACCGGTAAAGCCATGAATAGGAGCCGTATAATATTCATCCAATTTGTAGAAACTGTCGATCTCCTTTAATGGGGTCAATGAGAATTCATTTGGAAACTGTTTTTGTTTTTCCTGGAGCTTTTGTTTCAATTTTTTTAGGAAACGGTTTTTATACAAAAAATTTCCCCGTTTCATAAGGTGGAGAGCACTTGCTTTGAGATCAACCGGTGCCGAGATCACGATTGCTTTGTCAATTACCTCCCTTGCTTTCGTAAGATTTGCGTGAACCCAGTGAAGACTTAGATTTCCACCCATCGAAAATCCGACAAGGTTTATCCTATTATATCCCTTTTCCAAAGCATGATCAATTACTGAACCAAGATCTTCATGATCTGCATGGTGGTATAGCCTTGGCAAGCGATTGAGTTCCTCAGAACATGACCTGCAATTCCACGCTAGACAGTCATAACCAGCCTTTCCCAGTTGGTCCATCATGCCTATCATATACGGTCTTCTGGAACTTCCTTCAAGTCCATGACTGAGGATGACGAGCTGGTCTCCCCTGTTCAAATGCCAGTCAAGGTCCAGGAAGTCCCCATCGGGAATCTCCAGGCGCTCTCTGTGAAGTTTGAGGTAGCCTGTTTTTCTTACCAGGGAGGGGATTATTGTTTCAATGTGAGGGGAAAAAAACCATGCCGGTGGTTTTAGCTCCTGATAATCAGCTAATTGATCAGGTTGTTCAAGATTAACCATTGTTGTTCATAAATGGACTTTTATACAGCATGGAACAAGAATAAATATTTGTTTGTCAAACAGTTGCGTAATGTTGCACAAAAATTGTGGTTCCTTGTGCAAATAATTCAGACCATGAAAAAAGCAATTTACCTAATTATCCTTTTCACTATTGGCCTTACGGGCCAAGTGTTTTCGCAGGCCCCGCCGATGCAACTTCCTCGGGCCAGCCAGGCAGCAACGTCTTATCAGAAAGTTGGTTTGGTTGAAATAGAGATCAAGTATTCCAGACCTGGGGTGAAAGACAGAGAGATCTTTGGAAACTTGATCCCATACGATCAGGTATGGAGAGCCGGAGCAAATGAGAACACAACCGTTTCTTTTTCCCATCCGGTTAAAGTTGGAGGTGAAGTGGTTCCAGCTGGAACGTATGGCCTTCACATTATTCCTACTGAAGCTGAGTGGACACTTATACTGAACTCCAATCATAATTCTTGGGGAAGTTTTTTCTACGATGAGTCTAAGGATGTTGCAAGGGTCAATGGAAGACCAAGTTCCATGACTGAAACCCAGGAGTGGCTCGCGTATGATTTTAGCGAACTGACTGATCATTCCTGCAACATTGTTATGCGCTGGGCCAATACTAAGGTTTCTTTTCCGATAGAAATGAGTACGGTCGACCTAATGATGGATTACATCGAAAATGAATACCTGACCGGAATACCAGGGTTCTTATGGGATGGTTATAATAATGCGGCTTTGTATTGCGCAAGGCAAGGGGTGGAATTTGAAAAGGCCATGGGCTGGGTGGATGAATCCATCCGTAGAAATAAGAATTTCAGTAACCTTAGCACCAAATATCTGATCTTAAAAAAGACAGGAAAAAACGAAGAAGCTAGTAAGCTTTTGGCTGAGGCCATGCCTATGGGCCAGGAAAATGAGGTGAACAATTTCGGTTACGTAATGATGGGCGAAGGTGACCTGGATGTAGCCCTGAAGTTATTCAAATACAATACGGAACAGCATCCTGACTCATGGAACGTTTGGGACAGCCTTGGGGAGGCTTACGCCAAAAAAGGAGAAAAAACTGAAGCCATTAAAAATTATAAAAAGGCTAAAAAGATGGCAACCGATGAAAACCAGAAGAAAAGGATAGAGAAAATCCTTTCTGATCTGGCTGCATAGACCACTAGCTTTTTAGTTGTAAAGCCTCAATCCCATTATCCCTGGTTTGGGGCTTTACTTGCTTATTATTGTACTTCCTTCCAGTATCTTGTATGAGAAAAACAGCCCGCTGTTTTCAAGGGCTTCCTCGTTGATCTCATATGCTACATTTCCGTCCTCAGCCTGAATAAAATTGATCATGGATCCTTTGCTTAATGCATCGGAACGTTCAGAGATGATCAAAATAGGTTCTCCCTCGAGCGCCGACTTGATGATGGGGATCTCATCGGTGTAATCATATGGGATGTAGATGATATTGCAGGGTAGCAGATTCTCAATTGAACTAAGGAAATAATAAGAAACTGTGTTGGTTCCTGCATGATACGGCCTGATGTCCAATTGGGAGATCTGCTTATACAATTCCATCCCCCCATACACCCCGAGCTTGAATTCCTTTTTGTTGAAATTCGAGGGCCATTCAATTTGAGTGACGAATTTTTTTAGTAGAAGAAACTTGATGTCCTGCTCTTCCCATTGTGAAAATGTGGGGGCTGTTAACAGCAAAAAGCAGGAGAAAATGACTAACCTTTTCATCCTTTATTGGTTCTTGGTAAAGTGCTATTAAGAAAACAAAAATAACCTTTCAGGCTAAATTCTTGATTTAATGTAAGGAAAATTTAAAAATTTACAAATTTTCTTTGCCTAAAGTATCACGAACTCGACCCTTCGGTTTTTCATTTTTGATTTCTCATCCCTTTTTTTTGAAAGTGGTTGATCTCCTCCCAGGCCTTTGGTTTGGATCCTGTTTCCCTTAATTCCTCGGTTGACAAGGTAAGATCTAATGGCTTTCGCTCTGTCCTCCGAGAGTTTTTGGTTTAGTTCTGCATTTCCGGCAATATCTGTATGCCCAATAAGCTGTATCCTCCTATCAAGGTGGTCCTCCATGAATTCCAGGACCCTATCTAACTGAAGATATGAACTTGGCAGTAGTTCAGGGGTACCTTTGGTAAAAAGGACGTTTTCAAGTTTTATCGGTTTTCCGCTTTCGAGGCTGTCAAGGTAAATGGTTTCATAGCTGGTAATTGCCACAGTAGAGTTTTGGAATACGATCCTTTTTTCATAAGAAAGATGTTCAGGAGAAGCCACCTTCAAGAAAACGGTATCCTGAAAAACATTGAATTCCCCTGTATCTCCTGGCATGATGAAGATCGAATCAAGAAACAATTCTCCCGGAGTAAACAAAGTGGCTGAAAAGGGAATAGCATGATTTCTGTCCCTATTCATTGCAACGACCTTTATCCTGTTTTGGTCAGAGAATTGAATGGGAGCCAGACTGTCCCTTTGGGGAATTGCTTCATTGATCCCAAAGATCTTCTTTGGATTGGGTAGGAGGGTGTCCGGAAAAAAATACTGATAGAGATCCGAATGGCCATCACTTGATTGGGCTGCGACCAACAGAAAAAGATCCTTCTCGACCGGGGACCTGCGGAATGCCAGTTCCATGCCTTCCGAATTGATCCTTTTGCCAAGGTTCAGTGGCGGTGTCCAGTTCTTCCAGGTTTCATCCAATCGATAGGTCACAAAAATGTCCTTTGACCCATGAGTATCGAATCCATTGCTGGAGAAGTACAGGGTCCGGCCATCCTGGTCCAACCATGGCGAAAAATCTTCAAACTCTGTATTAACCTGTTTTCCCAGGCTGGTTAGTTCACTCCATTTACCAGCCGGTCCTTTTTTCGAAAAATAAAGATCCTCCACTCCCCTTGTTGAATAATGTTGCATACTGATGATCAAAACATTTTCATCCTTGTTCATGCAAAACGATTGATCAAGGGACTTATTAACGAAGTAGGGGATTTGTAGCTTTTCAATAAGATGCCAGGCTTCACCTGTTTTGGCAAATAAAAAAATCCCCCTTTCAAGTTTTTTTGACTTTGGATTGATAAAACTCCCCTGGACATAAAATCTGGAGCCATCTACCGATATATGTCCTATTGCCGTCTCAGACCCCCCGGATAGTTTTTCGATGAGCTTAGGTTCAAACCATTTTCCTTTTGAGATGTTTTTTGTGACATAGATGTCGACCATTGATCCTTGATCCGAATCCCTGCTTTTGCTTTTCCTTGAAAAATAGATCTCTTTTCCGTTCCCTGAAAAACATGGCCAGAGGTCGTCTTTCTGGGTGTTCAGACTTTCGATCAATCGGAGTGCACCACCTTCACGTACTTGGGCCAAGGTGGACAGGGTGGCAAGCAACAAAAGCAGAATTGAGAGTTTTAGGGAATGCATATCTCGAATAAAAGGCATAAATGGGAATTTTCAGGAATTATAATCGTACAGATATGTTTATAAACGGACAGTTTTTTAGCTTGGTATTTGGAGTATTTCGTTGTAAATATTTGTATATCAGGTGATTACCTTGTTTGGTACGGATTTGGTGAAAATTTGCTCCGAGAGGTCAATTAAACTATGAAAAGATCATCAACAAGCATTTTTGCCTTTCTCTTTTTCTTCTTGGTTGTTGGAGCCGGCGCTACTATTGGAGGGGTGTTTGGCTTTGATGGACCATCTGCCCCTGAAGTGATTCAGGGTTCCGGAAAAAAAGAAGTCAAGAATGAAGATGATTCGAAAATTAAAGAGGCTGAAAAAGGTCTGCTCTACCTGGTATCAGACAAGGAGGAAACCGAAAGCTTGGAGGAGTCAAAACCACTGAACGTTGGTATTGAGCTTACCAAGGCTTTATTCGGAAAATACCTCAAGAAAGAGGAATAAAATTTTCGGATCTTAATTTATTCGCGATCTTAATTCTTCAATTTCCCTTTCCAAATAGGGTTGGAGATCCTTGTGCAATGCTTTTTCGAGGGCGTCTTGCAAAAATTTGCGATGCTCTGAAGAATCAGGGTTGAAAGGCCTGTGTGCTAAGGATTTCTTAATTCTAAGGATCCTGGCTCCTAATTTTTTGGAATCTTCCTTAATCAAGGAATTCTGGAAGGTTTCCCAAATGAGTTCTACAGCCGTAGTGTTTGGGTGAACCAGATCTTCGGAATAATACCTGTAATCCCTGAACTCATCAATCAGCATCTCATATGCCGGGAAATACTCTACTTGATCAATTGTTTCGCTTACTTCTTCGGCTGCGAGGATCAACCTTGCCTTCGAACGTTGGTTTTGTATCAAGCCATCTGCTGTATGCCTTACGGGACTGACCGTAAGCAATATTTTGGTCTGTCCGTTGACTTTTCTGATATGATCTACTGACCTGGTCAAGGATTCCTTCAATTCTCTGACCTCAAGCATGCGATGAGTGAATTCACCTGATGGGATCTTATGGCAATTCCCCACTTCCAGTTTTTTTTCACTATGAAAATAGGTCTTTGATGTTCCCAAAGTCAATATCACAAGAGAACTGCTCTCGAGCTTCTCTCTTAAGTTATTTATTATATCAGCAGCCAATACGATCAATTCCTGAGGGCTGTTTGATCTGAAATCCGAATGGAAAAAAAGGCTTTGGAATTTTCCTTCCCTCTGAATAATGGAGTCTTCCAGTTCCGGTTTGTTACCGGCTATGCTTGAGAAGATCAATTCAAAGATCCGGGGGTTATAAATGGTGCCGAAAGGGTTATTTATTACTTCAAACCCATTTTGTCCAAGCTTTGATCCTATCTCAGTTGCAAAGCAGGATCCCAGGGATAGGATAACCATGGAGTGGTCCAATGAAAACGAAGAGGATGGGGGAATGACCTTGGTATGAAGTTTCATAAAAAAACCCTACCCCTTGAATTGGATCAAAGAGTAGGGCAAAATAAAAGTATTAATACCTTATTTATCTTCCTCAGGTATTACCTGAAGCTTGATCTGTTGCTTTACTTCCTTGTGGAGGTCAAGGTTGGCCATGTATTCACCGATAACCTTGATATCCCCATCAAATGAGATCCGTTTTCTTTCGATCTTGAATCCCTTTTCCTTTAGTGCATCAGCAACCTGAAGTGTTGTAATTGCACCAAAGATTTTTCCTTTCTCTCCAACCTTGGCTTTGAGTTCAAGGGTCAGCTCTCCAATGCTGTCTGCGAGTTTTTGAGCCTCATTCTTTTCCTCTTCAAGCTTCTTTGCTTTTTGCCTGAGGTTCTCTTCATGAACTTTTACATTGCCTTCATTTGCAAGAAGGGCAAGCCCTTTTGGGATCAGGTAGTTCCTGCCATAACCCGGCTTGACATTTACAACGTCATTTTTATAGCCAAGGCCCTGAATGTCGTCTTTTAGAATAACCTCCATCTCTTTAGCTGTTTAACTGGTCTCCATCATAAGGCATCAAAGCAAGCTGCCTTGATCTTTTAATGGCAGTGGCCAGCTTCCTTTGATACTTCAAACTGGTTCCCGTGATCCTTCTTGGGAGGATCTTGCCATTCTCATTTACAAATTTCAGAAGGAAGTTTGGGTCCTTATAATCGATGTACTTGATGTTGTTCTTCTTGAACCAGCAGAACTTTTTCCTTCTTCTTTCCTGGTTGATCGGTTCGTTTACTAGTGTCATACCTCCTCCTCGGTTTTGGTTTCTGCTTTGCCTTGTTTTTTCCTTCTTTTCTGGTTGTACTCGATCCCATGCTTGTCAAGCTTAACAGTAAGGAATCTCAATACGGCTTCGTCCCTGTTGTACTCTGTCTCGAGCTTTTCAACTGCAATTCCCTCAGCCTCAAACTGAAAAAGCTGATAAAACCCGGTTGATTTTTGGAGAATAGGATAAGCAAGCTTTCTTAATCCCCAATTCTCCTCATGGATTAACTTTGCCCCGTTGGATTTAATAAAGTCCCTATATCGATCCACAGATTCCTTCATCTGCTGGTCGCTAAGAACCGGGGTCAGAATAAATATTGTTTCGAACTGATTTTTGGCCATTCTAAAGCACTCAAATTTTTGGAAGCGCAAAACTATAGATATTGCTAAGAAAACCCAAATGCCCCCAAAGATAAATTCCTCATTTTCATCCCCTTTTAGCCGTCTGTTGGCTGGGTTGATAATTCCTCTGCTACTCCTGGATTCTCCAGCTTTGGGTCAACAGGATTTTTACTTTGAGGGAAGTCTTTCAGGTCTTCGGGAAGAAGCTAGAAAGAAGGATTCGCCCTTCGTTGTTGAGATCATGGCAGATTGGTGTGGGTACTGTCGAAAATTTGAATCAAGAACCATGAAGGATGCCAGGGTAGTGGATTACTTTGAGGATAACGAGATCCTTTTTTTCAGTATCGATGGAGAAAAGGGTGATGGAGTCGGGCTTTCGTCGGACTACAAGGTAACCGGGTTCCCCACCATTCTGTTTTTCTCTCCGGATGGGCAGCTTATCAAGCGGGTGAATGGGTATCAACCTCCTTCTGGATTTCTGGTTTCGTTGAAAGAATTCAGCTCAAGCCGGCATATGGGCAGCGAGGTGCTAAGCTACCTTGATTTGAAACAGAAGTACTTTGATGATACTTATACCGTTGAAAAGATCTGGCCTGAGAAGCACTGCATTCAGGCTTATGCTCTTGCAATGAAGGATGATGAAAAAGGATTTCAAGAATTGATACTGGAGCTGGGAGAGGATGAGTCTCTTATCGCTACTTTGGTTTTCCTCATTTATTCCAGAAGGCATGAAAAGGTCCCGGAATATGGTTGGAAATGCTTTGGAAAAGAGCTTCTTAACGAAACCCAACAACACTTTCTTTCCTTTTATGTCATGAAAAATCAGCCGGATTTCTATTTGAGCCACCAGCTTATAAATGCATCTCTGCGATCCGGATCCTCATTGGATAAATTGGACACCAGGGCAGGAGTTGAATATTTATCCGGCAATAAGGGGGATGCCTCGTCGACTGCGAAAAAGATCAAAAAATCTTCCAACGGAGAGAAGGATCTTCCTACCACATATTCTGCTTTGATCGAAATGATAAATTCAGGAAAAAATTGAAAGCGTATCAGGACTTGTTATCCGAATTGGGGAATGAGATAACCCTCGTAGCAATTTCAAAGACCAAGCCTACTGAAAAGATCATAGAGGTCTATGAACAGGGTCACAAGGACTTTGGGGAAAATAAGGTGCAGGAACTAAGCTGGAAATCTGAGAAGCTTCCAACTGATATACGATGGCATTTCGTCGGCCATCTTCAAAGGAATAAAGTAAAGTACCTTGCTTCTTTTGTGCATCTGATTCATTCTGTAGATAGCATAAGGCTGGCAAGGGAGATCGATAAACAGGCTGAGAAAAACAACAGAAAGATCGGCATCTTGATCCAGGCCCATATTGCCGATGAAGAATCGAAATTTGGAGTTCCTTTGAGCAAGCTTGCGGATTTTTTCCAGGAACTGGATAATCAGGGATTCAGGAATATCGAGGTACAGGGCCTTATGGGGATGGCCACTAATACCAAAGATGCGGAGAAGGTCAGGGAGGAATTCTTGGCCTTGAAGAAGGAATTTGTAAAATTGTCTAGGATCGATTTTGAATCTTCGATCCACATGAAAACACTCTCCATGGGAATGAGCGGAGATTATAAGATCGCAATAGAGGCAGGAAGCAATATGATAAGAATAGGAACAATGGTTTTTGGACCACGGGAATTATGAAAATCTGGATAGGAACAGGAGCATTATTATTGGCATTGGCAGTTATCCTTGGTGCCATGGGAAGCCATTTTTTTTCTGAAGAATTGGAGTTGGCAGGAGGAAAGGAAAGGTTTTTCAGAGCACATTTTTACCTTGTAGTTCATGCATTGGGGTTAATCCTTTTTGGTATCATTCGGAAGGGAAAAGAAGGCTTTCGTAACCAGTTAACACCCATATTTTTTGTTTTAGGAATACTCCTTTTTTGTGGAACCCTATTTCTGACAAGCATAGGTTCTATTGAATTTGGCTTGCTTGCACCTTTCGGAGGGTTGGCATTCATTTTGGGTTGGAGCATTATGGGTATCCAGGAATTTTTAGAAAAGTGAAAGGTATTACGTTGTTCTTTTTTGGGGTTATTCTCTTGGGATGTAAGTCCGACGATAAGCCCCCTGACCTAATCCCCATGGAGAAGATGGCATCGATACTGATCGATATTCACCTTTCGGAAGCTTATACCGAAAGACAGAACTTAAGGGGTGACACTGCCTTTTCCTTTTATAAAGACCTGGAGTACAGGAATTTTCAAGATCACGGGGTTGATTCGGCTACTTTCTTTTCCAGCTATGATTACTATGTGAGGAATATTCAGGACCTGGATCAGATCTACGAATGGGTGGTGGATACGCTTAATTCAGAACAGGCTGAGTTGAGGGCCGACCGAGATTAAGGGATCTTTTTGCGTTTTTCAGTCCATTGGGGCCATTGTATCTTTTGAGAGACCCAGACCCAGAGAACCACGGATAGTGTTCCAACGACCATTCCTGCCAGAACATCTTCAAAGAAATGCTGCCCTATATAGATCCTGGAATACCCCACCATTGTTCCCAGGACCACGAGCAGAACCTTCCAGTTTTTTCCTTCAACCAATAAAGACAAGAAAAAGAAGGTGGCTACCCCAGTTGCTGTATGTCCTGATGGAAAGGAATTCCTTTCATAAAGGTTGACCCCTTCGATGATATTCAAGGCTTCGGCCCCAAGCAATCCTAAGGGACGCAGTTCCTCTGGAAAAAGAAGCCTTTTTCCTATCTGGACCAAGAGGCCGGTCATAAGAAAAATGAACAGAAAATCCAGAGCATACCTGTATTTCCTGGTCAGTAGGAACAGGAAGATCACCAGGCAAAATAAACCATCCCCAAGGTGTGTATAGTTTTTGAAAAACCAGTCAAATAAGCCTGAATTTGAGTTGTGAATGAGAAAGAAGGAGTCCAGCTTGCCCAGGTGAAAATACGCTCCGGCTCCAAGGAGGATGAAAATGACCAGCAGTAACCCGCTTGGGCGATCATCAGATCTGAACGGGGTATAGATGCTATTCAATCTGCCTGGCTTATAGAGTTTGTGCCGAAGGAGGGATTCGAACCCTCACGTCCGAAGACACACGCCCCTGAAACGTGCGCGTCTACCAGTTCCGCCACTTCGGCAATCATTAATAAAAAATCAACCATGAATAATGAACCATGGGTAGATTCCAGTTCAAGAATTATTCATTGCAAAAATATGGAATAAGTAAGGGGGACTACAACTCAGGAAATACCAATTCAGATATTTAGGGCATGATTCAGGCTAACTTAAAGGAGGAGAACTATTTGATCCGCATAAGCGGAGGCATTAAGGAAATAATAATAGATGAACCGGAGAGCAATGGCGGGCAGGGCAAGGGCTCAACCCCAACTCAACACTTTCTTGCTTCCCTCGGGGGTTGTGTTGCCTCCACAATAAGGATGTATTCTGATAGAAAGGGATGGGATCCGGGGGAGATCAATGTTGACCTTGAGGTGGTAAGGGTAAATGGGAAGAAAAAGATCAACAAGACCATTCGTTTTGAGAACCAATTGGAACCAGAGCAGGTTGAAAGATTGAGTTATATTGCAAAAAGGTGTCCTATATCCTTGATGATCAGCGGGGAAACCGAGATAGACACCAAAATTGAATTAGTATGATCAAAAAATACAAAAAGGATGATCTGGAAGTTGTATGGCAACCAGACCTGTGCATCCATTCAGGGGTTTGTGCCAGAGGCTTGCCGAAGGTATTTGACCCGAAAAGGAAACCCTGGATAGATCTTGATCAGGCTGAAAAGGAAAAGATAATCGCGCAGGTTAAGGCTTGCCCTTCAGGTGCATTGAGTCTGGGGAAGGGGTGATCTAATCCTTGCTCAGTTGCTTTTTAGATTCTTCATTGAGCTTACCAGTGATCTCCTTAAGTACTTCATCGGCTTCACGGGCACTTTGATCGATCATATCCCTCAGCTTGTCATTTTCACTTTCTGAGGATTCGTCCTTTTGGAGAGTAGCAAGGCCAACGATTCTTGTTATGGCACCTCTTAACTTATGAGCGTTCAGGTAGGTGAATTCCTCGATCTGTTGCTTTTGGGCGACGATCTCATTTGTTCTTTCCCTGACCCTTCTTTCAAGCGATTGATTGATCCTCTGGATCTCAAATCTTTGATCTTCAAGTTCCTGGTTTTTTAGTTCGATCTCCTTGTTCTTCGCTTCTAGCAGAGAATTGTTTTCGATTATCCTTTGCCTTTCCTTATCCATAAGATATCTCAACAAAGCGATCATCCCTCCGGCAAAGGCGTTTATGATCAGAAAAGTTGGAGGGAAGAAACCCAAATTCAGGTTCTTTGGCTGATCGAATAATTCGGGATCGAAAACCTCCAAGAGAACGAAAAATAACTGCATTATGAAGAATGCTCCGGCTGCCAGGTAATTGAAGATCGGTTTTGGAACCAGAATTATTGTGATCAATACAACTATTGATATGTAACCAATGCTACCCCCTCTCATTCCCCCAGAAGCAACCCAAAAATAGCCGATACCAACGAACAAGATTAGGACAAAAGGCACCTGCAATAAGGCTATTGGGTCCTTGAATCGGAAGGCCAACGCTACAAGGATGGAAAAAAGGATCAAAAGGATCCCATCTACTGTAACGTGGTTAGCAGGCATATCGGTGACGATATCCATACTGACGGCATAAAACTCATACAAAAGCGCCAGTAAGCAGCTTAGTCTGAATATGAATTTATCAAACGAAGAAAGGAAGGCAACCATAAAAAGGGGCAAAAACGCCCTCTTTTGGTTATTCTAACAAGGGTATCCTTGAAGCAAGTTCGTATTCCACCATAATGGAGATCTTGTTCTCGGTCTGATAATACCTTAGGGTCTTTTTACCGCCAATCGCTTTTTGAAATTTGCCAAGAAAAGATCTGTATACCTTGTCTTCCTGAGTAATTATATCAAGGAATTGCTTGTTAAGCTCCATGGCTTTTTCATCTGTCATTTTATCATAATTATCCCCAAAAGCCTGGATCAGATCGATCCTTTTTGAATAGACATCGTACAATTTGGATTGAAGCTCATTATAAATTGGCCAGAATGCATCGGATTCCTCCTTGGTGAATTGCATTACCTCTGCAACAGCCGCCTTTTTCTCGGTGCTTAGAACAGACCTCAAAACCTCAACGTAGTTCCCGCTATTATCTTCCTGAGCTTGTAGCCCTATTGAAAAACAAATAGCAGCTGTGAATAAAATTATTCTTTTCATGAATTATTGGTTTAATGTAAAATGAATTGTTTTTGTTTACTCGACCTTGCTAAAACCTCCTCCACCGATCACGATTCTGAAATAGAATCCATTGAATGAATAGCTCTCGGCCTCAGTAATGATTCCTCCGGCATAAGTAAAGTCGTTTTTTGAAGGAGAGAGAATATAACCTGTTCTGACCCCTATCCTTGGGCTGGATTTGCCATCATCTTCAGGAAAGTAATCAAAACCAATTCCCAGATCGAACAGTACGCTTCCCCAACTGATGTTGGATTGGATGTATTCCTCATTGGTATTTCTGTCCTGAATATCTTGAGCTGAAAACCTACCGATAGTTGAAAAAACCATATCGATCCCACCTCCGCCAATCCCCACCAAAGGATAGAGCTTTAGATTGTCCTTATGCAGGAAGTCATAACCAAATTGAAAAAAACCAAAGCCACCACCGATAGATGCCTGTTGGGTCCCGCTTTTGATGTTATCCCCGAATAGTCCCTGTCCGTTACCACCGATCACAAAATTGTTATACATGAAATAACCATCCCCTCCAATTGAAAGGAAATCGCCAGAAAATTCAGGGAAGGATTCCGGTAGGAATTGGTTAAAGCCCGAAACATCAAAGTAAGCCGAGCCACCATTTACCGCTCCTGCACCTCCAATATATTTTTGGGCTATACCTCCGGTAGAGATCATTAGAAAAGCGATCAAGAACAGAAAAATTTTTTTCATCGGGAATGTTGAATAGGTTCAGGAAACCAAGGTATATTAGTTTGAAGGATTTTCAAATAAATGAAAGGCTGTCCAGAATCAATATTTTTAATTTGTTGAAAAATCTACTAATCGTTTAAACAATTTTTGAAAAAGATCACAAGTTCTTCAAACCCTGAGATCAGGCGTATCAGGTTGCTCAGATCAAAATCCAAATTCCGAAAAGAAGAGGGGGCATTTGTAGTAGAGGGAAGAAGAGAATTTGAAAGGGCATTGAAAAATGGATTCCATCTTGAACAGAAGTATAGGGATCCATCTCTTTTAAAAGAAGATGATCCTTGGTATAAAATCTATGAGCAGCAGAGCCTGTCGGATGTTGTTTTATCATCCAAGGTTTTTGAGCAATTGACATTTAGAGGTAGAACTGAAGGTGTGATAGGGGTATTCAGGGAAAAGAAATTTGATCTTGGAGACCTTAGAGTAAGCAAGAAGGCCTTTTTCGTTGTTCTTGATGGAATTGAAAAACCCGGAAACATTGGGGCGATCTTCAGGACTGCAGATGCAGCAGGGGTAGATGGAATATTCATTAGCAATTATGATGGGGATATTTTCAATCCTTTTTCGATCAGAGCAAGTCTGGGCTGTGTCTTTTCTGTTCCATTTGTCCAATCCAATCCCAATGAGATCATTGAGTTCCTGAAAAAGAACAAGTTTGCCGGGTATCTGGCTCTCCCTGGTGATCACCCATCGATTTTCCAACTTGACCTTTCCAGTTCCTCTGCCTTGATTTTCGGAGCTGAGGATAAGGGCATCAGCAAAGAGTACTTGAATGAGGGAATGACTCCATTCAACATCCCGATGGCCGGTATTGCCGACAGCCTAAATGTCTCTGTATCAGTAGGTATTTCCCTTTACGAAGCGGTCAGGCAAAGGACATGATCATGTCTGAAGGCATTTGGGGCTCGCAGCCTTCCAAACCTCATAAATTGGGCAGCCAGAGGCATGACTTCCGGGTAGGTAGCCGGTGCTGGTTAGGAATTCGTTCACTATTTCACCCCCTGTGAACCGAAACTCTTTTTTGAAAATTTTTACCCACTCTTCCCTGGACTTTGAATGATGCTCATCCAGCCAATTTTCGAAAGAGCCAAATTCTTTCTGCAGCTCAAGGATCCGTCCAGCGTTATAGATCGCGGCTTCTACTTTTAATCGATTCCTGATTATTCCGGGATCGTGCAGTAGTCTTTCCTTTTCTGCTTCTCCATAAGCAGCTATTTTTTCGATGCTGAAACCTTCATATGCCTCCTTAAAGCCTCTTTTCTTCTTCAAAATGGTTGTCCAGGACAAGCCCGCCTGATTGATCTCCAGCAATAGGCGGCCAAAGAGCCCATCGTCATTGTGGATAGGAAATCCATATTCCTCGTCATGGTAGCGTCGATGAAGGTCATCTGGTGGTAGGTCTCTGACATACTCGCAATAAGAAAATGTTTCAGCCATATAGATTGGTGTTTTGCCAAGACTATTTTCGCAATAAAAATCAACATGGAAAGAATAGTTTTGGTTACAGGAGGAAACAGGGGGATCGGGAAGGAGGTCTGCCGTCAGCTGGCGGGCCTTGGAAACAAGGTTTTTCTTGGCTCCAGGAATAAAAAAAAAGGAGATAAGGTCGCAGCGGAATTAGGTGAGGGCATCACAGCTGTTGAATTAAGCGTATCCAATGATGAAGACATAAAGCATGCAGTAGATCTTATAAAAAGAGAGCATGGAAGGTTGGATGTTCTGATCAACAATGCGGGTGTATATATTGGATCTTCCGGATTATTAAAACCTGATATTGAGTCAATTAGAGATACTTTCGAGACAAATTTTTATGGACCAATAAAGCTCAACGCAGCATTTATCCCCTTGCTGCGGAAAAGCAAGGAAGGCCGGATCATTAACATCAGTAGCGGAATGGGAGCAATTGATGATCTCCATGGAAATTATGCCGCCTACCGGATGTCGAAAGTAGGATTGAATGCCCAAACGATCATCTTGGCAAGAGAACTGGAGGGAGGGGGGATCAAGGTGAATGCCATGTGTCCGGGCTGGGTGAGAACAGACATGGGAGGGTCAGGAGCATCGAGATCTGTTGAGAAGGGAGCTGAAACCGCAGTCTGGTTAGCAACGGAATCCAAGATCCCAACCGGAAAGTTCTTCCGCGACAAGAAGGTTATTCCTTGGTAGAGCCATTTGAACTTATGGAGGAGCGCTTTTCAGCCCTTGCCCTTTGAAATTTTTTGTAGGAGATAATGGTAACTCCAAAGGAGACTATAAAGGCGGCAAGCCAGAGATAGCTGAAATACTTTACATCTTCAACGAACGAATCAATGGTCATAGCTAAAGCCAGGATGGTACTGATTCCTAGTACCAGCCAATTCGAAAAATGCTTTTCTGATGTCTTAATAACAAGCAAATTCAAAATGGCCACCACGAATAATCCTGAGGCAATGTAAAGCCTATCATGTTCAAGGGAAAAAATTACACCATATAGGAAAACAGCAACATTAAATAGGAATGGAGCGGCCTTGAACTTGGATTTTCTGGAACTGGACTTTGAAGGCATAGCTAAGGATTCAATGACTTTCTCAAAATTATCCAATTAATTGGATATAATTAGAAACTGTATTTGAAGCGCAGATAAAATATACTTCCATAGCCTCCATAGGCTGTATTTGGGGGCCCGACAAAGATCTGACCGTTAAAAAGGAGTTCAAAATCATTTGAAATGCTCCAGCTTATCATTGGCCCCCAGAAAAAGGAGGCATCCTGGGGATTTGTGATACCAAAAAGTGAACCCCTGATAATAGGAGAAAGCTGGCCCGAGACTTCAGCGAAAATGGAATGCTGGGTAGGGCTTAGGGTACGAGCACCAAGCTCCCTGTTTAAGAAAAAACCGTTGTAATCACCTGTGGACGTATTGATCCCCTCACTGTTGTAAAGGTATGCACCATGCAGGTAAAGGGAGTTGGGAAAGGTATAATCGATATCAAATCCCCCGACTAACTGGGAGGGCCCTGTAGAACTGGCATCGGGTTCCCATACAGAAATCTCGCCACGAAACCCGGCACCTTTTATCTCTCCAGCCCATCCAACTCCAGCTGTATAGAAACCTTTTTGATATCCCAAAAATCCTTGAAAGTCATATCCTCTCCTGTTTAGCTTGAGCATTCCTGAAATGGTACTTCCTCTTAAACTGTCGCCAAATCCATAGACTGCTTCAATACTTGAAACCGGGGACATATAGTACCTATAAAGGAATGCGTCGGTTCCGGGTCTTTCCTCATAATCAAAATCAAAGAAAGAGTAGGCATTATAAATGTCATTTGGGTTCCAGACCAAACAGGTTCCCCAATTGATCCTCTGCCTTCCAAAAATCATCTCAGATTTCCCGTATCTGGCTGTGATGTTCAGTCGGTCGAAGATGGTATGTCCGATATAACCATAACCCTCCATCCATACCGCGCTCAGATCCCATACCCCCATATCATCCTTGAGACTTTCTGCCAGATCCGGCTGAGCTTTGACAAATTCTCCCCAAAACACCCTGTTTCGCATAGAGGTATTGAATTCCCAATGCTTTTGAATATACCAGGTATAATTTAGTCGGTTATGGATGAGGTTATCGGTGAGGATTGGGACGGTATCGTTGTCAGCAATGAAAAGAGTATTCATATACTTCACATAACCCCACAACCGCATTTTTTCCTTTATGTATTGAGCTCTGGCAGATTGAATTCCTACAGAAAGAATAATTACAATGGAAACAAAAAGGTATCTAATTAGCCTCTGGTTTTCCATTTCCAACGATCTTACCATCATCCATCTGGACCAGTCGCCTTGCTTTATTCATCACCCTTTGATCATGAGTTGAGAAGATAATTGTTGTGCCCTCTTTCTCATTCATTTTTAGCATAAGGTCCAGAAGAGTCTCAGTGGAATGGCTATCCAGATTGGCCGTAGGTTCATCGGCAAGAATAAACTTGGGCTTGGAAGCAAGTGCCCTGGCTACAGCAACCCTTTGCTGTTGGCCACCCGAAAGTTGATGAGGACGTTGTCCTGCTTTATCAGCTACACCCATGGCATCGAGAAGTTCCATGACCCTGGTTTTGATCTCCGATTGAGGCCGGCCCAAAAGCTCCATGATAAATGCCACATTCTCGTAAGCGCTCATCACGGGAATCAGATTATATGCCTGGAACACAAATCCGATATTGTGCAATCGGAAGTCGGTCATTTGTGATTTCTTCTTATGGGAAATATTCTCCCCATTGATAAAGATCTCACCTTCGGTTGGGGATTCCAGGCCACCCACTAGATTTAAAAAGGTGGTTTTACCACATCCAGAAGGTCCTACAATTGCCGTAAATTCACCTGATTGAAATTCTGTATCGATGCCATCAACAGCATGAACCGGTACAGTATCTGGATTGTAGATCTTCTTTAAACTTCGGATTTTGATTACTTCCATTTTAATTTCTTATCGCTGTTGCTATGTCAAGTCTGATAGCTTTTCGGACCGGGAAATAGGATGCCAATAATGCTGTCAGGAAAACCAGGATGGTAACGATCAAATAAAAGTTGCCTTCAAGCATGGGAAAGACAACACTCTCATATCCGAAACTTTCAAATCCCTCTTCCCAAGCCTCAAAATGGATCCCGATCCTCCCATAATGTCTGATCAAGATCCATGAAATGATATTTCCGAAAACCGCTCCTGTCAGGCTAAGGTAAATGGTTTCTAAAATGAACATCATCCCCACCTTTCGGTCATTCAACCCAAGGGATCTAAGCATTCCAATCTCTCGTGACCTTTCCAAAACCACCATAAGCATGGTATTAATGATTCCAAAGATCAGGGCCGTCAAGACCACAGAAAGCAGGATATAGCTGAAGGTATCCATATAACTTTCTGTCATCTTCAATGCCGGTTGCATTTCCGCCCAGGTCTCAGCAAGATATTTTTCGGGAATTGCTTTCTTGATATTGGCCTCATGCTCCTCGATGGGAATCTCAGGGTTTACTCTCAGAGCTAACTCATGAAAATTTCCTTCTTCCATTTTCAGCGAACTACGGAATTCAGAATTCAGAACAAAAACATGCCCCTGATCATAAGGCCCGTTCCCGGTTTTAAAGATCCCAACAACCTTGAAAGCCTCTCCAACGATCTCTCCATTGAGATCGGAAAGGTTCAGGACGATCTTGGAATTGAGCCGCACCTTGAGTTCTTCCTGGAGCTTTCTCGAGATCAGGATCTGCTTGATCCTTTTGCTCTCTCTGAAATAAACCCCCTCCTTCAAGTAGGTATTCAGATTGGTTACCCCCAATTCCTGGTTTGGCTCCACTCCAGTGATGATCACCTGATAGCTATTGTGGGCGGACATCGCCAAACCCTCAGCTTTTAGTCGGAAACTTTGTGCACGAATAGAGGATGAAAGCGGTTCAAGAGCTTCTTCTATCTCCCCTCTGTCAAAAAAGAACTTTTGGTCTTCCTCAATGACGAATTCCTTCAGATGGATCTGAATATCGGAAAGCTCGGTGTCGATCTGCTTTTGTACCCAGCTATTGGTCATACCGGTCATCAGACCTGCAATGAACAGGGCACCTGAGATCCCAAGCATGGTCGCCACGATCACTATAAGGCTACGAACCTTATTCCTCCATACGTTCCGCCATGCAAGCCTTGCTATCATTGTCTTCCTCTGATCACTTTTACTATGTCCAATTTCAATATTGTATTTAAGGGCAGGGTAGAAGCCACAAGGCTCAAAACCAGCACCACCAAGAATTGAGATACCATGTACCCTGGTTTGATTGAGACAGGAAGGATAGGCTCCATATTCAATTGGTAATATAGTTCTGCAGTATCCCCGGTGAACTCGATCGGATTGAAATGGTAGAATAGAACCAGTGGAAATGCCAGGATCAAACCCAAGATCGATCCAATGATGGCCATATATACTGCCTCTACAATGATCACCGATAACAATTTTCTCCTCTTCATTCCTATGGCGATCATAACAGAGAACTCCTTTCTCCTTTCCATGGTCATCATAAGGATAGTACCGAAGATCCCGAACCCGATCACCATATAAAGGATTCCGATCATGATCACCCCAAAGAAATTATCCGATTCGATACCCTGAAGGATCTCTTTATTCATGACCCTCCAGTCTTTCATTTCGTAAAGCCCGGTGTCTAATTTCTCTGCGATCGCCTCAACTATTTTATCCTCGTCGGTATAGTCATGTAGGATTATTGAGTTGGAAGAAAGCCTGCCATACATGAAGAAAAGTTCTTCTGCCGTAGGAATGGTGATATAAACCACTCTTTTGTTCAATTGACCAAGAGGATGTGAAAAGATCCCGGTGATAGGATATAGTCCAGCTGCTGTAACGCCCTGGTAACCCTGGCCCAGAAGGACAACGCTGTCACCAATACCCGCCTTTAGGTATTTGGCAAGATCTTTTCCTATCACGATGGAATGATCCGAGTTGAGAAATTCACCCTCGAGCATTTTGTTTTTCATTCCGGATTGGAAATCCTCCTTTTCCGGATCAACGCCCAATACCATTACGCCCCTTGTTGCGTCCCCGAACGAGGCAAGACACCCTGAAGTGATCTTTGGGATCGTGATCTGAACAAGATCATTTTTTTCCAGGATGGCACCCAATTCATCGTCTATCGGCATTGAATTGATCAATGATTTATCATCCCAATAATCCTTTCCCATGATGCCCAAATGCCCTGAAGTTGACCTCATGGCATCATTCAGCATTTTCTCATAGCTCCCCAACTGCATACCTCTCATGAATGTGGCAATGATCACAGCAAAGGTGATCGAGGCAAGTGTTATGGCAGTTCTTTTCTTATTTCTCCAAAGGTTTCTCCAGGCAAGTATGAAGATCTTCTTCACCTATCGGATCTTTTTCATGTTTTGTTGAGAAAAGAATGATTCGTCAATGTCAACGTCGAACTCCATGCTTTTGGTAAATATGATAGTCTGTTGGCCTCGTTTGTTCACTGGGGTCATCACCAGTTTAGCCGGAAGTTTTCGGTCTCCGAACTGGGTGATCTCTGAAGCCTCCATTCTGTTCACGATCTCCATATCTTCATCATAGAACTCGCTTTTCATCTGGTACCAATGTTCCTTGGCTATCCATATGACCACCTTTCCCCAAACCACTGCCGACTCAGGCCTTGGTATTAATTCTATCTTATAGCATGGAAGTCCTGAGACCTCTTCTTCTGCCAGGATACTTTGAGTGTAGTCCTTCTCCAGGCTATTCATTTTTACCAGATCATCGTTGGTGAAATCCGAACCCATCCAGCTTTGAGCCATCATGGAGCTTGGTATCTTGATCATCCTGCTCACAGAGGGCATCCAATTCCACATGTCCTTGCTTCGTTTCATAAAAACCTGGCCCTTATCCCTTGCCGGTTCGGTAATGTAGATCATGAAATAATCTGAGCCCACACTCCAGCTTTTCATAGATATGGCCCTCTCATATTTCGGCCGCACTATGGTCATTTGGGTTTCGCCCTTATTGGTCTTTCCATTGATCAGGTCAATGGACTTCTGGACGATCTGGACTGCGGTAAGGTCTTGGGAGAAAAGGTATGTTGAGGAGAGGAGAATCAGAGAAACGGAAACAGCAAATAATTGCTTCATCAATAGTGATTCTTTGCAGGTGGCAAATTAAGTCAAAAACAAGTATCAGTGAACAAAAATTCCTATTTCTTGCTTAATTAATGCTGTGGACAAACAACTGAGTGAGAGCAATACCTGAACCACTTGGTTCAGGAATCAATCAGGCCCTTGCTTCCGTTTCCCGATCTCCTCGGAAAACCCCGAAGCAAGAATTCCGGTGGGCAAGGCAAATAGTCCGATGCCAAGTAGCGAAATGATCCCTCCCAGGATCTTGCCCATGGTAGTCACGGGGATCGCATCCCCATAGCCCACGGTTGATAGAGTAATAATCCCCCACCAAAGAGCCCTGGGGATGGTTCCAAAGTCCTCGGGTTGAGCTTCCCGTTCCGCATAGTATACCAGGGTAGAAACCACTATAAGAAGCACGAAAATGAAAAGCACCGATATGAGGATTTCCTCTTTCTTTTCCCTGAATACCCTTTTAATAAGGTCGAATGCAGATGTATATCTGGCGATCTTGAAGATCCTGATGATCCGAAGGGTCCTGAAGATCCTGAGGAACCTTAGGTCAACACCAATGAATGGCAGATAAAAGGGCAGTATCGCAAATAGATCGATCAGCGCGATGGGCCTGATCATCCACTTTATTCGGCCTTTTACGGGATCTTGAAACCCGACTTTTTCAACTATGGTCCAAAGCCTCAGAAGGTACTCAATTGTGAAAACGAAGACAGAGAAGATCTCAAAGTAGAAGAAAAGAGGACCATGGCTGTCATAAAACTCCGGAACCGATTCCAGAATAATGGCCACTACGTTCAGGAGAATAAGGACTATGATCAGGACATCGAAGGCAAAATTCGGGTCCTTCATCGAAGCACTGGGTTCTACAACCCTATAAGCCCTTTGGCGTAGATCTCTCATTTTCTCCCTATGGGGTCTGGAAGCCTAATTTAATCAATCCCAGCCTTCGCAAGGGATTTTTTTATGTCTCTGATCAGATCCGTAGGATCTTCAACACCCACTGAAAGCCTGACAAGGCCAGGAGTGATTCCCCATTTTTTCCGGTCTTTTTCCTTCACATTCGAATGACTCATTGTCCATGGATGCGAGGCATTGCTTTCCGTTCCTCCAAGGCTTACTGCAAGCCTGATCACAGACAAGCTGTTCAGGAACTTAAAAGCCTTGGGTTTTCCACCCTTAAGCTCAAAGGAGATCATCGCACCATTTGTAAGACATTGATTATTAGCTATTTGTAGCTCTTTTTTGCTGAGGTTCTTTTTGAGTCCCAGGTATTTGACCTTTTCTATACCTGAATGAGAGTCCAAATAATCTGCGATAAGTTCGGCACTTTCACATTGTCTGTCCATCCGCAGTTTCAGAGTTTCCAGGCTTCGATTCAGGAGCCATGCGGTATTAGGCTCAACCATATTTCCCAAAGAATACCTTAAGGCCTTGATATCCTGGATCAGGTTCATTTTCCCAGAGACCACACCTGCTACAAGGTCACCATGCCCGCCGATATATTTGCTTGCCGAATAGACGGTCAGATCTGCTCCATGATCTGCAGGCCTTTGCCCAACTGGCCCTAGAAAGGTATTATCCACAACCAATGGGACCGTATCCTTGCCCCTGGAGAACCCATCGCATATTTCAGAGATCATTTGAATATCGATCAGATCGTTTGTTGGATTACAAGGGGTCTCTATGAAAGCCATTTTGATCTTCTTTTTTGCCCCTGCAATTCTTTTGAGGATCCTTGGCATCGAGTCTTTTGGGGAGAAAGGGACGTGTTCGATCCCGTAGGATTTCAGGAACCCTTTAATGAAGCTATCACTTCCTCCATATATAGGTTCACTTTTCAGGATCAGGTCGCCGGGCTTGAGAATGCTGAAGAAAACCGTGCTGATCGCAGCCATCCCAGTATTGAAAAAAGCGCAATCCTCTCCATGATCCCAATGTTTGAATTTGGACTCCAAAGAGATCAGGTTTGGATAGGTGAACCTTGAGTAAATAAGCTTGGTTCGATCCCCTGTTGCGTGCTCCTTTCCCCCATAAACCCTTTGAAAGAATTTTTCTCCCTCCTCCGCCGTGTCAAACTTATAGGTAGAGGTCTGAAAAATGGGCTCTTTTATCGATTTTAGGTACCATTCAGGATTTACCTGGTGCGGGATCATCTGACTTTCAGGACTTAACTTTTTTCCAGCCATTAGAGGGATTTATTGTTAAGGTTGAAATTACCAATTCTGTTGGATTGTACTTAATTCGCGTATTGTACTAAAACATATTCGCAGCACATATGGTCAGTAGCAGGCTGGAGAAAAAACTTGAGTTCGATCAGATCCGGGAAATCCTAAAGAATCACTGCAGAGGCAAATTAGGAGAGGAAAGGGTGGAGAGTTTAGGACTGATGATAGATCAGGAACTTATCGCAGATCGCCTTGATGAGTTGAAGGAAATGATGGTTTTAGTAGATAAAATGGAGGCCCCGACCCAGCCTGACTATGACGATCCTGCCCAGATCTTTAAGAAACTTAGGATCAAGGATTCCTACCTGATAGAGGAGGAGCTATCTCTCCTTAAATCTCTAATGAACATCTATGAGGAGTGGAAGAACTGCTTCAAGCAGCATGAAGAAGAACTCTTGGCACTGGAACCCTTGATGTTGGACGTGGACTTCCCATCTTACCTACAATATCGTTTGGATGAAACCATAGATGAACATGGGCTGATAAGATCCAAGGCTTCAGATGCGCTTTCACGGATCCGAAAAAAGACCACTCGACTGAAGGAAAAGATCCGTTCTATGATCTCAAGAGCGCTTTCCGATGCAAAGAAAAAGGGATTTGCAAACGATGAAGCAGAATGGTCCTTGAGAAATGGGAGGTTTGTCATCCCCCTTCAGGTAGCATTCAAAAGGGCGGTTGGAGGCTTTGTTATGGACTATTCAGGTTCAGGGCAGACAGCTTTCGTGGAGCCAAAAGAAACCTTTGCACTCAATAATGAGCTAATGGATCTCCAGCAGGAGGAGAAAGAGGAGATCATCAGGATACTGAAAGAACTTACCGATGAATGCAGGAATAATGAAAGCGGATTGTTGGGGATCTGCGAGTTGGTTGGAAACCTGGATTTTATCAGGGCAAAGGCATTTCTGGGCCAGGATTTAGAAGGCCTTGTTGGCCTGGCATCAAAGGAACGAGGGATCGATCTAAAAGGAGCAAGGCATCCTTTACTATGGATCAATCATCAGAAAGAGGGGAAGCCTGTGATCCCGGTTAACTTACAACTTGATAAAGAGTCCCGTATCCTTGTCATTTCAGGTCCCAATGCCGGAGGGAAGAGCGTGGCACTAAAGACCGTTGGGCTTCTTCAATACATGCACCAATGTGGGCTCCCCATCTCTGCTGAAAAGGGAAGTTGGATGGGTTCATTCGAAAACTTCTTCGTCGATATAGGTGATGATCAGAGCATTGAAAACGACCTAAGCACCTTTAGCTCCCACATGGTAACAATGACTCAGGCTTTGAGGGAGGCGGGTCTAGGGTCTCTTCTGCTTTTCGATGAATTCGGCACAGGAACAGATCCCCTTATCGGAGGTGCGATCGGTCAGGCTCTTTTGGTGGAGTTCAACAAGAAAAAATGTTTTGGAGTGATAAACACCCATTACCCCAACCTAAAGAAGCTTGCTGATACCGAAGATGGGATCCAAAATGCAGCCATGCTTTTTGACCGGGGAAAAATGAAACCGACCTTTGAATTATCTCGGGGTCAGGCGGGAAGTTCATTCGCACTTGAGATCGCAAAACGCTCTGGGATCCCTGAAAAAGTTCTTAAAAAGGCAAGATCCATCGCCGGCGAGGACTTCATGGCCTTTGATCAACTCCTTTTGGAAACCCAGGAAAAAAGTATGGAACTGGAGGAGCTGAAAAGAAAGCTGAAAAAGGAAAATGAAAAGGTGAATCAGCTTCGCGAAGAATTGGAAGAAAAGTATTCCGGTATTAAGGCTGAAAAGAAAGAGATCCTAAACAGATCAAAAATTGAAGCCCAGGAGATCCTAAAGACGGCGAACAAAAGGATCGAAGAAACAATAAGAAAGATAAAGGAAGCAGAAGCTGACCCTAAAGTCACAAAGACTCTAAGACAAGAGCTTGATTCATTCAAGGAAAAAGCAAAGCCATCTATCCCTGAAACACCCAAACAAGAGAAAAAAGGCATGCCTTTGGAGATTGGAAAATGGGTAAAGCTCAAGGATTCTGATAACACTGGAAAGCTTACCGAGATCGATGGGAAGGAGGCTATTGTAGAGATCGGAAACCTTAGGCTTAGGGTTAAGTCCAATCAGCTCGAGGTGACCGACGGTCCAACTCCCAAATCTCTAACGGGATCAAGAGGAAAAAGGAGGATCAGACCGGAAGATGCTTTTGATCCCCAGTTGGATCTTAGAGGACTGCGAGTGGGGGAGGCCAGTGAAAAGCTGATCCGATTTCTTGATGAAGCCGAGGTTAATCAGAAAGAAAGACTCCGTGTTATTCATGGCAAAGGAGAGGGTCATCTTAAGAGAGCTGTCTCCGATCTATTGAACCAATCCGGGTTGGTCCGCAAGTTTTATTTTGAATCTGAACAATTTGGAGGGGATGGGGTTACCATAGTCGAGTTATGATTTATATTTGAGCCGTGGTTCCTGAGCCTTCAAGGCCAGGATTAAAAGGGAATCCGGTGAACATTCCGGAGCTGTCCCCGCAACTGTAAGTCTTTTGGGGCTGGTCGTTATCCACTGATTTTTCGGGAAGGAGACCAGCCCGCCAGACGAGCCAGGAGACCTGCCGCAGTTTTTATCCAAAGGCTTTCGGGCGAAGAGCTGCGGGTCATTTTGATCTTTGCAAATCCCCCGAGGCCAAAAAAATTTATGAATAAATTTTTTGGCCTTTTGTTTTTTTATGCGGTCTCAAATTGTTTGTCCGCCCAGTCAGATTCCCTGACTCTGGAGGAAGTAGTAATACTGAGCAGTCGAATTGAAGGGTTTTCCAATGGGGTGAAATTCCAGGAATTTGATTCCACGGATTTATTATCAAGGTTCAGCGATAATGTAGGGGAGTTGCTGATGGAACGCAGTCCTGTTTTTATCAAAAGCTACGGACCGGGAACACTATCTACAACATCATTTAGAGGAGGAAATGCAAATCAAACGCCACTGATTTGGAACGGATTGAACATTACAAATCCAATGAATGGAACTCCGGACATGGCCTTAATCCCTTTGAGCCTCATCCGGGATGTTAAACTCCAATATGGTGGTGCTTCTACCTCCTGGGGAAGTGGGGCCGTGACAGGCGCAATTCTATTGAACAGCAAGACAGGTGACTCAGACAACATTGAAATTCATCTTGGTGCTGGAAGTTTTGGAAAATTCACTCAAGGGGTAGAATTAAATCTGAAAAAGAACACCTGGCAAACCTCCCTTTCGGTTTTTAACCAGTTTGCGGAAAATAACTTTCCAATCCAACAGGGTAGCATTAGATCTGAAATTGTTCGTGAAAGACAGGTAAATGCTTCATACAAAAATAGTGGCTTGATAGCTTCGGTTGGGAAGGAAATTATTGGTGGTCATATGATAAAACTTGATTACTGGCTACAAAGGACCCAGAGGGAAATACCTCCAACCCTTCTTGAAGAGGATAATAATTCGGAACAAGAGGATTTGACTAACAGGATAATGGCCACATGGAATTGGAATCGAAAAAATGGAAGGTATGAAACAAAAGCAGCCTTTTTTCAGGAATTACTTCAATATCAAAATCCTACCGGTGATCTGGTTTCCAATAACAGGTCTAATACATTCATACTTGAGTCAAATAGGGACTTGCATTTCAATCGAAGCCACTCGATTCAGGCAGGTATAAATGGAACATTTGCTTATGCAAAGGCAGATTCTTATAAGGAAGATGCGCATCAAAATCGCATCTCGGTTTTCGGATCCTACTCAATTCAAAACAAAGATGCTCGGCTTGCTGCAACCACCTATTTCCGACAGGAATATGTGGATAATGGGAGTGAAAAGATACCCTTTACCTATGGTGTAAGTGGAAAGTGGAATATCAGTCCTTGGCTTAAGCTTTATTTAAACGGATCAAGGGTTTACCGAGTACCTACTCTCAATGATCTTTTTTGGCAACCGGGAGGAAACCCCGACTTGAAACCTGAACGAGGTTATTCTATTGAATCAGGAGTCGCAGCAGAGATTTTTCAGAGTAACAAAGAATGGAATATAAGACTTGAGGCTACTGGTTTCTCCAGACAGGTTAAGGATCAAATAATCTGGCTGCCATCACAAAGCTACTGGACCCCTCAAAATTTGGTTGAGGTTTGGAGCAGGGGGCTTGAGACAACAACTAATATCGCATTCTCAAGAAACCGCAAGGAAATCGGTCTGCAGGTATTGACCAATTATGTATTGGCAACGAACCAAAGATCAAAGGTTGAGGGAGACGCATCAGTAGGAAAACAGATTATCTATACTCCCCGATACAACGGGTCCGGAAAATTCTACATAAGCGCAAAAAATGTAGTCTTTTCCGTAATCCAATCCTATACAGGGTACAGGTTTACCAGTTCCGATAATAGTGAGTGGCTTAATCCCTTTTGGCTAACCTCAATTAGAATGGAATATGCAATCAGATTGAGAACCCATACTCTCAAATTCAATGCAGAAATAAACAATTTATTCTCAAACAGCTATCAGATTGTAGCTGAAAGAGCCATGCCTTTGCAAAATTTTGAGCTCGGCATTTCACTAAGATTTTCATCTAAAACCAAATAATTATGAAATACAGAATTTTACTAGTGACAATTTTTCTACCCTCGATCATCAACGCCCAGGTGGCAGATTTTGAAACCCTTCCCTTAGGTTCTAATACCTTTTTCAATGGTAGTTCCACTCCCTTGGGAACCTGGTTTCAAAGTGGTGATTATGTTTTTTCCAATTATTACGATACAGCCTTTGGTGGTTTTTGGTCATCAGGATGGTCATATTCGAACGTGTTTGATACCGTGACCGCCGGGGCTGGAAATTTGTATGCCTCTTTTCCTGGTTCAGGAGCTGTCGGTTCTTCTGTTTATGCCGTTGGTCAGCAAAATTCTGTTGTTACGCTGAGCCCAGGATCTGTCGGTAGTGTCATTAATGGAGTATACATTGCAAATGGGACCTATCCTGCCATTAGTATGAGGGACGGTGATGCATTTGCAAAAAAGTTTGGTGGAGCCAGTGGTGACGATCCGGATTTTTTCAAGCTTGCAATCTTTAAATATCAAAACGGTTCCCTGGGAACAGATAGCGTTGAATTCTATCTGGCAGACTATAGGTTTTCAGATAATTCTCAGGATTATATCCTGGATACATGGGAATGGGTTGATCTTTCTCCCTTAGGTAGTGTGGATAGCCTGCTGTTCATCTTGAGGTCCAGTGATGTTGGGGCTTTTGGGATAAATACACCGACATTTTATTGCATTGATAATTTAGGGGCTATTCAAACAGGAATTGGGGATATCGTAGCTGAGCAAGCGGTATGGATTTATCCAACCGTTGTTCAAAACGAGCTGAGTATAAACCCCGAGATCCTTAAATTGGAAATGATAGATTTCGCATTAGTTGATACTCGTGGGAGGGTAATTCTTCAAAAACGGATCGGAGGTGCAGGGGATTTACAGGTTCAAATGTCTGAAATTCTCCCAGGGACCTACATTGCCAAAGTAAGTGGTCAGGAATTCAATCATACGATTAGAATAATAAAGGAATGATTAAGAAGCTGTTGCTGACGGCTATAATGGTTGGATCAATCAATCAAGGAACCTGGGCCCAGTTCGCGCCACCTGCCGGACAACCTGGTTCCACAGCCATATATAAAGACAGTTCCGTTTTTGTGAATTGGGCATCACAATGTATTGTAAATAGAGGATTGCAGGATATCTCTGACCCTGGCCTTGGGTTTGCTTCAGTTGGAGCTGACAGTTCCGGGATCGGTAAAGCAGGAACCACTGGTGTGGTAAGTCTTGGTGATGGAGGAACGGCGGAATTAAGATTTCCCAAACCAATAGTTAATGGGCCCGGGCCTGATTTCGCAGTTTTTGAGAACGCATTTGATGATCATTTTCTTGAACTTGCTCATGTAGAAGTAAGTTCGGATGGCAATAGCTTTTTCAGATTTCCATCAGTATCCAACACTCAGACTTCAACTCAGGTGGGGGGATTTGATTCCCTTGATGCAAGGAAGGTTAGGAATCTAGCGGGTAAATACAGAGCAAATTATGGAGTTCCTTTTGACCTTGAGGAATTGAAAGGGATAGCAGGTCTTGATCTTCAAAACATTACTATGGTTCGAATTATAGATGTTGTTGGTAGTATTAATATGGCTCATGGAACATATGATAGCAGCGGAACCCTGATCAATGATCCCTGGCCTACCCCTTTTGCATCAGGTGGGTTTGATCTTGATGCCGTGGGGGTAATAAATGAAGGTGCAATCTCCACGCTTGAATCTCAAAGTCTCAATCCTGGAGCCCGGATTTACCCTAATCCATGGACATTCGGCCAAAGATTAATGTTGGAGACTAAAGCCCGGAAATTAAATGACCTGGAAATTATTAGCCCTTTGGGAATTAGTATTGACTGTTCATATTTTAAGTATGAGTCGGGTGTCTATCAAATTATATTTAATGAAAGGCAGCTTATTCCTGGAGTGTACCAATTGATTCATTATGCAGAGGGAGAGGTGTTTTATTCGAAAATCACGGTTTATTAGAAAGTCTGGTTTTAAAATTATTCTTTCGCTTCTTCTGGTTGGGTATTCTTGCGTAGAGGATAAACCACCCGACCCTGCATTCATTGATGCCCAATTAGATGGTTCATTTAGGGTTTTTGTTTGCAATGAAGGCAACTTTCAGTTCGGAAATTCCTCAGTATCATTAATACTGCCACAGGATTCCCTAATTGTTAATAATTATTATAACCGCGCTAATGATAAAGCACTTGGGGATGTTTGTCAATCAATAACATTCTTCCAAAACAAAGCTTATATCGTGGTCAATAATTCTTCGAAAGTTGTGGTAGTTGATGATTTGGACTTCAAGGAAATTGGAGTCATTTCTGATTTGGAATCTCCAAGGTATGTATTACCAATTAGCAATTCGAAGGCTTATGTATCAGACCTTTATGCAGATGCAATTCATGTGGTTAATCTGAATACACTAAGCAAAGAAAGCGAGATATTCTTTCCAGGTTGGACCGAAGAAATGTGCTTGATCTATGGCTTCGCATTTGTAACCTGTCGTGCAGAGCCCTACCTGTATGTTGTGGAAACCATCGAGGATAATGTCGTGGATAGCATAGCTATCTCAAAGGGGGCCGGCTCAATTGTGATTGATCAATATGATCGAATATGGGTATCCTGTTCCTCAGGTGTTTCAGGAAGTACTAGTTCGTCATTATATTGTATTGATCCTATTTCGAGAAAAATTATCCAAAGTTTCAATTTAGGCTCTGGAGAGGGGTCAATTTCGAATCTGGAGTTAAATTCATCGAAAGACAGCATCTACTTCATGAACGAACACATATATAAAATGAGCGTGACTGCTGATGAATTACCTTCAACCGCATTCATTAGCTCGGAAGGAAGGCTGTTCTATGGTTTGGGCGTCTATCCAAAAAATGGTGATGTCTTTATCTCCGATGCCATAGACTATAACCAACGAGGTCGTATTTTTCATTACTCAAGTGGTGCCACCCAAAAGGGATCCTATTTAGCCGGCATTATTCCTGGAAGCATTACTTTTCAATAGGGTTAAGTCTTCAGTTTTTTTTCTTCGGAATGGAGACTATCAATATGATTAAGCTTTTTTGAACAATGAAAGTCTGCTTATCGATTCTGATCATTCTGATCTTGACACAGTTTGGATGTAAAGAGGATGATTCTCCTGCCCCAACTCCCGGGAAATACGCAAATGGGGTTTGGGTTTTAAACCAGGGTGATTCCGGCGAAAGCAATGGTTCTATAGGTTTTTATTCATTTTCAGATCAGGTTTATACCGATGAGGTTTACAGGTTCGAAAATGGATTGGCTGAAACAGGGGATCTGCTTCAAAGCATGTTCCTCCATGAAGGTGTGATCTACATTGTGGCGAATGGTGATAACAAGATTCTGAGAATGAAAGCCGGGTCAGGGGAAGCTTTGCCAAGCTGGGAATTTCCTGAACTGGACCAGCCCAGATACATCCTTATAGTTGGGCAAGAGGTTTATATCAGCAACTGGGGTCCATACAATTCAAGTTTTGGACTGGATGAGTCATTCATTCTCAGGACCGACAGACAGGGACAAAATAGGGTCAAGATCGCTTGTGGCCCTGGGCCGGAAGGACTAGCCTATAATAGCCCCATACTTGCGGTTCCAAATAGCTTCTCAAATGTCGTCGAATTCGTCAATGTTCTCACCAATACAAAAGTAGATTCTGTTGTGGTCGAAACGGCCCCCAACGATGTCCATTATGACCCTCAGGGCGACATTTGGATAAATTGTTCCGGTGGATTTGGGGGTACGGGCTACCTATTGGAATTGAATAAGGATTTTACCGAGATAACCAGCAGAAGTAACAACGATGGTTGGGGAAGCAGAATGGAGGTAGCTCATGATAATCAATCGGTCTGGGTTTTTGGTGGAAGAAGACTCCTTGAGCAGCAGGTTTCATCTTCCGGTTCTGGAAGTACTTTGTTTACCAGAGGCCAAACTTATGGTGTATTGCCTCTCAGGGGTGGGGGAGTATGGTATTCCGACCCGCTGGATTTTAAGTCCAAAGGAAGGGTATACCGCCTTACTTCCAGTGGGATGGAGATCGACTGGTTCTTTGGAGGAATAGCCCCGAACCAGTTCATCGAGGTTAATTAGGTCTTCTGCTTTTTCTTCTTGGCGGCAGGAAAAAGGATATTATTTAGGATCAGTCTATAACCAGGAGAGTTTGGATGCAGGTTAAGATCGGTGGGTTCTTCCCCAACAAAATGTTGGTAATCTTCCGGGTCATGTCCTCCATAGAAGGTCCAGAAACCCTTGCCAAAGGTTCCATGAATATACTTTGCTTCATCTATGCTCCTGGTTTCACCCATTACTACAACATCTGATTTGATAAGCCTTCCTTTATAAGCTGTTGTTTGTCCCATGAATCCCTTAATGGTGGATTCGTGATTTTGTGTCAGCATTGTAGGGATAGGATCCCACTTGGCGGAAAACTCAAAAAGGGTAAAAAAGTCATTTGCCTCCTTTAGGCTGCGATCCCTGGCCTGGTTGTCAATGTTAGAGAACTCATACTCCATGGGGTTCATTCTCAATCTGAAGTTTCTAAAGGCAAGTGTTTTATCATAGTCCAATTTTTGATTGGAGTTTGGGTCCGCGGGATCCCCATCATACATATACTCGCAAATATCCACCCCATCGGCTGCCAATGCGATATCATAAGTATCTGTTGCTGAGCACATTGCAAATAAAAAACCGCCTCCCAAACAATAATCCCTGATATGCTTCACAACTGCCAGTTTCAATTGGCTGACCTTGGTGTATCCATATTTTTCAGCTACCCCTTCGAATTCCCTGACCTGATCCTGATACCATTTCTTATCCCTGTGCATGGCATAGAATTTCCCATACTGGCCTGTAAAATCCTCATGATGGAGATGAAGCCAGTCATACTTGGGCAGGTCGTTGTTCAGTACCTCCTCATCAAAGACTACCTCATAAGGAATTTCGGCATAGGTCAGGACGAGCGTGACAGCATCATCCCAGGGTTGAGCTGTTTTTGGAGAATACACGGCGATCTTTGGAGCGACTTCCAGCTTCATCACATCCATGTTTTTGTTCGGGCTAGAGATTTCTTCCAATATCCGGATCGCCTCACCCTCGCTGATCACCTGATACGAGACACCTCTGATCACCATCTCATTCTGAAAAGCCTGGTTGTTTGGAAACATGAAGCTTCCTCCTCTGTAATTTAGAAGCCATTCAACCTCTTCATCCTGTTCCAAAACCCAGTAAGCTATTCCATAAGCTTTCAGGTGATTCTCCTGGGAATTGTCCATAGGGACCAAGATCCTGGCCCCATTTGAAATACAGGGGAATAAAATTATTGAAATAATAAGGCCAAATATGAACCAGCTATTTTTCATGGATACTTTTGTAGTCGAAATTTACAACGTGTTTGTATTTGAATTAGTTTAGGTTCAAAGATCGTTCCATCTGTGAATTTAGGGGTCAACATTAGTGAAAGTTTTAAGTCTATAAAGGATAATCTTCTTCGGACCATTCTTACGGCGGCCATCATCGCAATTGGGATCACCTCTCTTGTTGGAATCCTTACCGCTATCGATGGGATGAAGTCCTCCATTGAAGGAAGTTTTTCAAGTATTGGCGCGAATAGCTTTGAGATTTATCAGAAGAGGTCTGGCCGAAGACAAGGGAGGGGAGGAAAGATCTATCCCCGCATCAGTTATTCTGATGCCATGCTATTTAAGGAGCATTATGACTACGGAGGTTATGTAGGGGTCTCTGTTTATGTGACATGGCTTGCTGAGGTAAAAAGGGGATCTGTCAAAACCAATCCCAATTCCGGCGTGATCGGAGTGGATGAGGGCCACCTGGCTTCTGAGGGGTACAACTTGAGCTCTGGAAGGAATTTCACAAATCTTGAGGTTGAAAAAGGGGTTGACGTAGCTATTGTCGGGCAAGAGATCGTTGAGACCCTTTTTGATAAAGAAGACCCTTTGGGCAAAAAGATCCTTTTGCTAGGAAGTTATTACAGGGTGATTGGAGTTTTGGAAAAGACCGGAAGTATTTTTGGTGGCAGTGGCACAAGCCGAATGGTGCTTATCCCGATCGAGGCAGGACGACGACATCTGGATGTGAGAGGTAATCCCAGCTTTTATATCAATGTGAATGTTCCCTTAGACAAGGATCTGGATCTTGCCATGGGGATTGGATCAGGGGTGATGAGGAAGATAAGGGGTGACAGGGTAGGAGCAGAGGATTCCTTTAAACTTGAAAAGAGCGATTCCATTTCTGAGACTTTAGACGGGATCTCCAGCAATCTCAGGATGGGTGGCGGCATTATAGGATTTATCACCCTATTGGGTGCATCCATAGGCTTGATGAACATTATGCTGGTATCAGTCACTGAACGAACCAGGGAGATTGGAATTCGAAAGGCTATGGGAGCCAACACATCCAGAATCAAAGAGCAATTTCTAATTGAGGCGATCGTGATCTGCCAGATCGGGGGAACAGCAGGGGTGATCCTGGGAATTGTTGTGGGGAATCTCATTAATGGAGCTATTGGAGGTACAGGGTTTATTGTTCCCTGGGGATGGATGATATTAGGATTCTCCATCTGTACACTAGTAGGTTTGATCTCCGGTTACTACCCAGCCAGTAAGGCCTCAGCTCTGGACCCCATTGACGCTTTGAGATATGAATAAAAAAAACTTTTTAAAATCCTTTGATGGGATTGGGGAATCCAAAAATCACTTAAATTTGGCATGATTAATGCCAAACCAGATCATATGGCAAACAATTTACGTTTCCTTATTTCACTCTTGCTCCTTGCTCCATGTACCCTTTTGGCGGGTGAGCTTAAGCTTGTAGGCCAATACCATGGAAAAGACCTGTATGTTCAGAATCCCTTCCATGGTTCTTCTACTACCGAGTATTGCATCCAATCTGTGTACGTCAATGGAAAGGAGAGGCAGTTTGAGGCCAAGGGTGCCTTCATTGTTTCCTTGAATCACCTCCAGCAAAACGATCCTGTTGAGATCGTGATCGTTCATAAGGACGGTTGTAAGCCCCGGATACTGAATTCGAGTGCCTTCGCCACAAACAAGGCCTTCAAATTTGAAACATTTGATGTCTCTGCTGAGGCGATCACCTGGTCTGCTACTGGAGAGAAACCCATGAATACCTATTTAGTCGAACAATTTGTCAACAATTCATGGCTGGATATTGGAAAGGTCCAATCAAAAGGAAACCCCGGAGCGAATAACTATTCCTATGCACCGGATCATCACAGCGGTGTAAACAAGTATAGGATCAAATACCAGGAAAGAACAGGACAGGTTTACCACACGGTGGTCAAAGAGTACACTTCTGAACTTGAAGCTGTCACCTTTTATCCTACCCGTGTTAAGGATAAGATCTACCTGTCCAGGGAAGCCAATTATGAGATACTCGATCAATTTGGAAATGCCGTTAAAAAGGGCAGGGCCAAAGAGGTTGATTGCAATGACCTAAAATCCGGTCAGGTGTATTATCTGGTAGTAGATAACAGGACCGAGAGTTTTTTCAAGAAGTAGGGGAGGTTCCGAATAGTTTCTTTTGGGTGGATTTCGGAATAAATCAAAAAGAAGTCCAGTGCGAAAGTACTTGTTGTTAGTTTTTATCCTGACCAGCTTTGAAGTATTTTCTCAGGATGACCTTTCTGCCAGGTCCGCCATTTCTGAGGACATACCTACCATTGCCACTGATCCGAATAGAAACCCGGATAAAATGGATGCTTCCAAAACCCCGGACTTTCCAAAAAAGATCGAATACCTTTTGACCAGAAAGCCAACCAAAGTCCTATATGGCAACCCCTGTGCTGAAGAGGTTACCTATAAATATGGTTTTATTTATCTGCTCAATCCAAAGCTTGATCAGAACGAATTCGGCAATGAAAATGCCTTCTGGCATAACTTCAAGACCCACTTCAAGTTGATGTTCAAAAATGGACCTTTCTACAAAAGCAAGGTTCGAAAGGAGATCAGGGTATGCCGGGAATCCTCCGGAGACTTTGTTTACTGATCGGGATAGATCCCTGTATAGTTGGAAGGGCTGATCGCCTTTAATTCTTCTTTGACCTTTTCATCGAGTTCCAATCCATTGATAAATTCGTGGATTTCCTCTTTGCCTACGTTGGCTTTACCACGGGTAAGATCCTTTAAGGTTTCATATGGATTGGGAAACCCCTCTCTCCTTAAAATACTTTGAATGGCTTCAGAAACTATCATCCAATTGCCTTCAAGATCACCTGAAATGACCTCATGATTTGGAACAACCTTGTCCAAACCCTTCAGGATTGATTTATAACTCAACAGGGAATGAGCGAAAGGAACTCCCGTATTTCTCAGAACGGTAGAATCCGTAAGGTCTCTTTGCAAACGGCTGACAGGCAGTTTGTTCGCCAAGTGTTGGAAGTTGATGTTTGCGATCCCCAGGTTTCCTTCTGCGTTTTCAAAGTCGATCGGGTTTACCTTATGTGGCATGGCAGAAGACCCGACTTCATTACTGGAAGATTTTTGGCTCAGATAGTTAATTGAAATATAATGCCAGACATCGCGGCATAGATCTACAAGTATTGTATTGATCCTTTCCATGCCGTGAAACAATGCGGCAAGGGTATCATAGTTTTCGATTTGCGTTGTTAGCGGCTGCCTGAGTAAACCCTGCTCATGAAGGAATCTGTCCGCAAAACCCATCCAATCAAAATCCGGAAAGGCCACATGGTGGGCATTGAAATTCCCGGAGGCACCGCCGAATTTTCCTCTTATAGGTATCCTTTCCAATACTTCCAATTGGCTGCTGAGCCTGTAATGGAATACCCCGATCTCTTTGCCAAGCGAGGTGGGGCTTGCTGGCTGGCCATGGGTCCTGGCAAGCATGGGAATATCCTTCCATTCATTTGCAAGTTTCTCGATCCGGCTGGAAAGCATCTTAAGCGTTGGAACAATGCTCTCCTTCATAGCACCCTGTACCATAAGGGGGTTGGCGGTGTTGTTAATATCCTGTGAGGTAAGGCCGAAATGGACGTATTCTATCAAATGATCCAAACCCATTTCCTTTAGGAAATTCTTAAGGAAGTACTCTACCGCTTTGACGTCATGGTTAATCTCACCTTCAATTTTCTTTATAGAAAGGGCTTGTTCTGAATCAAAGGCTTCAACCATTTGGCGAAGTTTATCTTCCTGAGCGGGATCGAGTTTAGGAAGGTTTGAAGGGCCATAACTCAGAAGGGCGATCAGATATTCCACCTCCATCTTTACCCTGTATTTGATCAAAGCAAATTCAGAAAAAAAGTAGGTCAGCTCCTGGATCTTTTCAGAATATCTTCCGTCAAGGGGAGAAAGCGCCTTTAAAGAAATATCGTTTACTTTTTCTTTACCCATCTGAAAAATGAAGGCGCAAATTTCGGAAAAAAACATTGCTTTGTAGGCCCTAATCCAAAAGTGGAATCCATAATTCGTCCTTTAGTTGATAGGTTTTTGATGGAAGGGTAAGAAGTTTTGTCTTTATTTTCTTAGTTCGAACCCCAAGTGGCCTCCAGATATAAAATATTGGCTTTTTTGCTGGCCCTGAACACCCACCTCTTCTCCCAGGAGATCGAGGTAAGGGATTTCCATGTCTACAGGACAACTTCGAAGATCGTACTGGATGGCAAGCTTGAAGAGGAGGCGTGGAGAACACAGGATTCTGCAAATACCTTCTACCTGAACTCTCCCAATGATACCGCTGCAGTCATTAGCCAGACCTTGGTAAAGATGGTGTTCGATGATAAATTCATTTACATCGGAGCCAGAATGTGGGATACTACCCAAAGACCTTTTGTGGTTCAGAGTTTACGTCGGGACTGGGGATTTGGAGGGAACGACAACTTTTCGGTTTACTTCGATACCTATGATGACAAGACCAATGGGTTCACATTTGGCACTACCCCCTTTGGGGTTCAAAGGGAGGGCACCGTTTTCTTTGGGCAGAATGTTGCTGAAGAATGGGATAATGTTTGGTACCTGGAATCCAATCAGGATTCACTGGGGTGGACCGCAGAATTCAAAGTGCCCTTCAAGTCGATCCGCTACGATAAGAAACTTAAAAGATGGAATGTTCACTTCCTTCGGCATGATCTTAAGAACAACCAGGTTTCCACCTGGAATTTCGTCCCCAGGCAATTTGGGGCATCGAATTTTTCGTATTCAGGAAAGATCCACTGGGAGGACTCCCTTCCAAAGCCCGGAGCTAATATTTCCATCATCCCTTATGTGGCCGCACGGGCGGTTAGATTCTATGACGACGATAGTGAAGAGGATAATGAGCAAACCGATTTCCAGGCAGGAGGAGATGTGAAAATAGGTCTGGGGCCTGCCATGAATCTTGACCTGACCTTCAATCCAAATTTTGCTCAGGTGGAGGTTGATGTCCAGCAGACCAACCTGAATCGCTTTGAGCTATTCTTTCCCGAAAGGAGACAGTTTTTCCTTGAAAATGCTGATCTGTTTTCCAGGTTCGGCTATCCGAACTCGAGGGTTTTCTTTTCCCGTAGGATCGGGCTTCAGAAGCCGATCATTGCAGGGTTCAGGTTGTCGGGAAAGTTGAACGAGAACCTTAGGATAGGGCTTCTCAATATGCAGGAAGATGGACTGTATCAGGCGGATACAAATAACAATTACACCGTTGCTGTTTTCCAGCAAAAGACCTTTGCGAGGTCCAATATTCAGGGGATCTTTGTGAACCGGCAGGGGATGAGGTTCAATAACACCGCTGATGGTGATGCGGGGTTGGTCGATAATGATTACAATCGTGCCTATGGACTGGAATACAATCTGTTTTCAGAGGATGGCAAATGGACTGGAGACTATTTCCTGTTCCGATCCGAAACACCTGGTAAATCCGGGAATGATTGGGCACACGGAGCTTTCACCAGTTATCAGAGTCGAAATTTTGAGATCGGTGCTGGACACCAATTCATAGGGGAGAACTATCAGCTTGATGTGGGATTCCTTCCCAGGAAGGGCTTTCAATCCTTTTCTCAATTTGCCAACTACCAATTCTACCCGGAGAGCAATAAGATCGTCAGGCATGGACCCTATATAGACTTAGATCATATTTTCAATCCGAATTGGAGATTAACAGATCGAAATGCCGAGGTGGGTTATTCCTTCAGGATGCTGAATACCAGTAGTTTTGGAGCCTGGGCAGAGACAAGTTATATCTACCTTCAGAATTATTTCAATATCGGCTTTGACCCTGATAACCAGGATTCTCTGCCTGCCATGACAGACTATGAATGGAACCGCTATGGATTCTGGTATGACAGCGATCAGAGAAAGAAGGTCACCTGGGGAGTTGTGGTTGCCAATGGAGGGTTCTATAATGCCCAAAGGCCTTTTTTCAGGACCAACATAGGTTACCGATTCCAACCCTATGGCTCGATCAATTTCAATGCGGAGTATAATTATCTGGATCTTGAAGGAACGGAAGGAGATAGAGGGAATTGGCTGGTCGGCCCAAGGCTTGATCTGACCTTTTCAAGGAAGGTATTCCTCAGCACTTTCTTCCAATACAACCAGCAGGTCAACAACTTTAATATCAACACCCGATTCCAATACCGATTTGCCCCGGTTTCCGACTTCTTCATTGTTTATACCGAGAATTACTTCAGCGACGTCCTCAAGGCCAAGAACAGGGCGATAGTGTTCAAGCTGACTTATTGGTTCAACGTTTGATTATTCTGAAATGGCAAGTTCCGCACCGAGTATGTCTTCAGAGGATATCTTTTCTTTTTTGTCAACCTTTAGAATAGAAGAGTTCAAAACCACTTTCCTTTTTAACTTCCTACCGTTTTTTAATATGACATTAACAATCTGATAGCCCATACCTTGTTCCGGAAGGTTACTTAAGTGTTTTACAATATTTTCAGGCAGTTGTATACTATTTTCCATAACTCCGTCTTTCTAAGTATGTTTTTGTTGAAGTTCCATTTTTGAAGAAAGCTTCCAGGCCTCCTCCAATTCTTCCGAAGGCAGGTTGTACGACACCTCTTTGAACATGGTCAATCCGATCAGGTTTTACATAGAACGCGTATTTGATTAGTTCATCCGAAGGCAAGGCATACCTATCTATTGGATCATCATTTACTTTAACACAGGTGTCGTAGTCATCTAACATGGTGGTATAGGTTCCCGGCCTAAGTTTCTCCAAAATGGAGTCAATTCTTTTGTCATCCTTATAATGAGATAACCTGACGAATATTTCTCTACCATCGCAGATTTCAGTTGGATTTTCAATTGCTCCTGAACCTCCGCTGCGTCGGCCTTTATAAGATTCCGAACCTTCAGAAAGCTGAAAGCCAATATTAAGATCACTTTTTGTCAAAGGAAGTATCGATTGATCTTTGAATTCTAAAAATTCAGATTCGTTTAGTTTAACCTCAAACCCATCTTCCAGTATTTGCATTTTTGATCCATCAAAATCAAGGTCAAGTTCGACAATCAACTGAGAATTATAGACGACATAATTGTTCTCTCGAGTTTTTCCCATGGGGATCGCCCTGATCAGCTGATACCCCATTCCTGATTCAGGCAGGCTAAGAAATTGGGCATAACTACCTTCGGTGGCCTTGAAGAGCATACTTTAAATTACCACTTCTTCTTAAAAAGACTAACAATGTTAAGGACTCAGATTTCGAATACTTTTGGGAACGGAAATTGATTAACCTTTGACATGAAAAAATTTCCCAGAACATTTCCTCTACTATTCGCCCTTTTGTTTTCTTCCTTCTGTGCATTCCATTCACGAATGATGACAGGAAGCGCTTCCTTGTCGCATCCAAATTTTGAATACCTATCAACTGTTTTTGGATCAGCAGGGACGACTAAAATCCTTGGAATCGGCGGGCTGGGATCTCTTTTTGGGTCAACATTTAGAGGCTAGCCTTGGTGGATATCTGGTTGAGCCTGAGCTCCTTATTATGTCATCCACAACAGTCCTCTTTTGAACGTTCTAGGCTATAAAGTAGGGTTACTGAAGCTATTGGGGTTTAGTGCAACTTCGACTCCTTTTATAAAGTCAGAATATTATTTCATGGCAGAACCATCGACATTCACAAAACCTGAGCTGCTTTTTGACTTGCGAATCGGATATTGATCAACCAACTAAACTAATTGCACACATGAAGTTGTTTTTTCATTCTTTGACCATTATGTTATTGCTGGTAATTCAGTCCGGCGTCGCTCAGGTTGTGTACACTATGACGAGTGACGGTGGCATATCCGGTGGTACCATCAATAGACTTGACGTTTGTACAAATGCCTGGACTATTGAATATGAATTTGATACCCAAAATGGTGATGGTCACCGACCCAATGGAAGTCTGTTAAAAGGTTCAAATGGTAATTTATACGGGATGACGGAATATGGTGGGCTTAATGGCAAGGGAACCGTTTTTGAATTTGATGTTCAAAGTCAAACCATTGTCAACCAGGTGGACCTTACCGGGTTGTTTTTACCCCACCGGGGTTCATTTCCCAAAGGTTCCTTGATTGAAGTCAACGGCCTGATTTATGGGCTGACCTACCAAGGGGGGAATAATGATGCTGGAGTTCTATTTGAACTGGACCCAAGCACATTTTCTTATACTCCATTGCATATTTTTCACGGGCTCACCGGGGGACTTCCTATCGGATCCCTTATTCATGTTAATGGCAAATTATATGGAGTAACAAGTGCTCTGGGGTTTAATAAACATGGTCTCGCCAATGGTGTCCTATTTGAATATGATTTGGATCCAATGAATTCCAGTCCTTACCAGGTCCTGCAAGTCCTGAATTTGAACTTTATGTATACCGGGGGAGATGTCCACGGTAGTTTGACTTTTGATGGAAATGATACCTTTTATGGACTTTTTCATCTGGGAAGCAGCCAGGGAAATGTTCCCAACACAGGGGGTATTTTCAAGTATACAATTGGCATTCCCGGTAGCTATGCTATAATCCAGGATCTCGGCTCAGGGAATGGAATCCAGCCTAAAGGAGATTTAGTTCTTAAAAACGATAAACTATATGGTTATGCTTCAAGACAGGGTGCAAACTGGAATGGAACCCTGTTCGTTTACGATCTGAATGCAACCACGAACCCTTTAACCGTCCTTCATCATTTTGACGATCTAAACGGTGATGGTGATTTGGCACTCGGAACCCCCTATATTGCCCCCAATGATGTTTTATATGGAATGACCTATAGAGGGGGAAGTACCCCGGGATCTGCAGGGCTAGGGACCGTTTTTACTTTTGATCTGAATAGTCAGAATTTTAATGTAATTCATGATTTCACCCAAAACGGGGACGGTGCGAGTCCGATTTATTCGACCTTCACCTATTACTGTACCCAACCGAAAATCATCAACCAGCCGGTTGGTGGAAATTGCGTAAGCGGGCTAAGTGTTACCGCCACTGGTCCGAATCTGTCGTATGATTGGTATAAGCAGGGCGGGATCTGGCAGGCTTCAGGCCAAAACTTTACTCCGGAATATGACGGTAACTATTATGTTGTGGTTTCTAATAGCTGTAGTTCAGTCACCTCAAATACTGTTTGGGTTACTGTTGAACCTGTGATCACTTTCCTTTCAAAAGGTGGAAACTGCGTGGATATGCTTACCGTAAATGCTACCGGGACAGGTTTGTCATTTAATTGGTTCAAAGGCAGTGGCATTAATCCTGTGCATACCGGGCAGACATTTTATCCGTTCACAAATGGGACTTATTATGTAGAGGTATCCAACCATTGCGCAGTTGTTCAATCGGTAGATATTACAATTACCACACCTCCTACGATTTCACTGAATCATTTACGGCATGAAACCGGAGTCAATTGCAATGATGGACAGATCAGTATAAGTGCTTCAGGCGGCAGCGGTCCTTTATATGCCTATCAATGGTTTGATGAAAACATGAATCCTATCTCCGGAGCAACAGGGCCGGTAATTAGCAATTTGGCCCCTGGAACCTATGTAGTGGAGGTAGATGATGGTTCATGCATAGAATATGCAACCTATGTGATTAACCCCGGCGTCGGTAGCTGTATTCATGATGACCAGCGTGAGGGACAATTTTCTAACTCAAGCGATTTAATGACAACCGAGATTCGAGTGTACCCTAATCCGGCAAACCAAGAGTTGACCATTTGGTCTCGAGGCGCAGAGATAACATCCTTTAAGATGATCGATGTGAGGGGCAAAGTGATCCAAACTCATCAGATTCAGAAAAAGACTGAATTTAGCCATGATGTTTCCTTGATCCCATCGGGAACATACTTTCTTGAGTTATTCCTACTTGACGGAACAAGAGAAGTCAAGCGGATCTCAATCCAACATTAGAAAATTTCATACCATTTCAATTCCAAATCCCCTTTGATCTTTCAAAGGGGATTTTTTTATGAACAATCTCTTAAGAGCGGGAGTATGGCCTTTAGTTCGTATTTCCATGAGGGATGTTACGAAGTCTTTGATCAAATCCTTTGAGCATATTAAATTGGTATAGCGTTTGTTTTTCCTTCGACATGAGAAAATTTCCCAGAACATTTCCTGTACTATTTGCCCTTTTGTTTTTTTCCTCCTGTGCATTCCATTCTGGAATGATGACAGGGAATGCTTCCTTGTCCCATCCTAATTTCGAATACGTATCAACTGTTTTTGGATCATCAGGGACAACTAAAATCCTTGGAATCGGTGGGCTTGGATCAGAAGGATTGATCGCTGAAGCGCGAGAGAACCTGATGAGAAATGCAGGTCTGAGGGATGGAGAGGCTTTGGCTAATGTATCCGTAGATGTTGTTCGGGGATACTACTTATTGGTATTAACTGAAAAAGTTCTGATCACAGCACATAAGGTTAGATTTTTGAATGAGGACTCTACCCATATCCCAAAGCTGGTTACGAAATTCAACTCGAAAATTGTTGGAAGATTTAATTGGGGTGAAGAGGTCTATTATTCTACCTCAGTCCAGTCAAGGACCCAAGCTCCTGAAGTATTCCGGGCTCAAATAATTAGGAACTCAAGTGGAAAAGGATTGAAGCTTGCAACCAAGGATAGGTCTGGTCGGGTAAAGTTCCAGCAGGCCTACCAGAAATATCTTTTTAAGATTGAGAGGGAGTCAGGGAACCGGGAGTATTACAATGGGTATGAAGTTGGAGATAAGGTCAATGTTCATGAGTGGTTCTTTGATGACCAGGGAGAAAATGTTGGAAAGAAATTTCCGGGCGAGATCATTGGACTCGGAGAGGATTTTGCTCTGGTTCGATATCAAAAGGAGGGAGAATCAAAAATGCGCCTTGCCAGCTATATCAAAACCAGGCCAAACGAGCTGATCTGGTTAAAAAGGATCGAGTAATAATTTTCAATTAAGCAAAAAATACTTCTCTCCATTGCTCAGATATAGGGCAATGATCCCTTCTGTTTTGTTATAAAAGATCGCTTCCAGGGGATCAAAAGGTGATGGATTCGGATCTGCAATTCTGATCACACCATAGTAGATCTTTGGTCCCACAATCATGGAGTCCTGGTAAATATTGCCTCCAATAAAGCGGAATTGATTGAAATACTCCCTTGAACCTATCCTGGCCTGTCTAATGCTATTATCAAAGATCTCTGAAGGTTGCAATACAGGTTCATGGGCCCAAAACTCAATAGAGCCCAGTTCACTCGAATCCGCTCGGAAGGGCGGATATTCGGTTTTGAGATTAATAAGGATGGAGAAATCGTAAGAAGGGCAATGAACAAGAGTCTTTAAAAAATGCTGATGATGGCGGGTATGGGTTTCACAATTCCCGTTAGAAAATTGAGGATCGGATGAACTATAGTATCCCCTGATCAAGGTATCCGCCCGTTCTTTCACGAACAATGGAAGATACTTTGCGATTGGGAGCCCATCCGTCAGGTTGATGGTATCTCCTGAGGAATAAGGGATCTGAGAGCTTATTGTCGAGTCTATGGGATGGCTGGTGAAGGTCAGGTGCTTGTCTTTGCAGGGACAGGCAAGCATGATGGGTGAAAGGATCAGAATTAGCCATTTGGTATAGCTCATACTAAAAGGGATAATATTCATTGGTCAAACTCCCGGATATCAAATTAATCAAACCGAAACAAACCGGAAGGGTTTATCCTTATGCATAGTAAATCTTATTTTTGCCGTCCGAAGCGATCAGCCTATGTTCAACAAGATCTTTGGTTCAAAATCCGCGAAAAAAGAAGGGGGTTCCGGACCTAAATATTATAACCTGGAGGTATCCAAGATCGAGAAGGAAACCGGGGATACCATTACCATTTTCTTTGAAAACCCTGAATCCGGACCGATACCTTATAAATCCGGACAATTCCTAACCCTTATACTGCCCATCGATGGTGAGAAGATCCGAAGGTCCTATTCGCTTTGCTCCGTATATGGATTACATGATAAAATGGCGGTTACCGTCAAGCGGGTTCAAGGAGGTAAGGTTTCGAATTACCTTAACGATCATCTGAAAGTAGGAGAGAGTATTGAATTAATGGAACCCTCTGGGGTTTTCACCACCAACTTTGATTCCTCAAACAAGCGGCAGGTATTTTTGATCGGAGGAGGGTCGGGGATCACGCCATTGATGTCGATCCTTAGATCAACCCTTGAATTTGAACCAGACTCTATGGTTAATCTGATCTATGCAAACCGGAATCAGGATTCGATCATCTTTCGTGAAAGGCTGAAAGTTCTTGAAGATCAATTCTCTGAAAGATTGAAGATCACATATATCCTGGATGCAGCCCCCGAAGGTTGGAATGGCCATTCGGGAATGATCAGCCCCGAAATGATGAATGGGATCCTGGATCAGGAAATGAGGGATGGGTATCCATATGAGTTTTTCCTATGTGGTCCCACTGCGATGATCGATCTGGTGGTTGATATCCTTGAGAATCGAGATCTCGATAAAAAAAGGATACATAGGGAGAATTTTGTTTCCAAATCAAAAAATCCGCTCCAGAATAAGACAGAGGCAGAGCAAAAGGAATCTGGCCATGATACCTATGAAGTTACCGTGCTTTGCGATGGAGAGGAGCATAGTTTTGAGGTCACCCCTGAAAAGACCATACTTGAAACAGCATTGGATCTCGATATTGATCTTCCTTTTTCTTGCCAAAGTGGATTATGTACCGCCTGCAGGGGCAAACTGATCAGTGGTAAGGTTGAATTGGATGAAAGTGAAGGACTGTCTGAACAGGAGATCAAGGATGGTTATGTGTTGACCTGCGTTGGGCATCCTGTAACGCCGGATGTAAAAATTGAAATCGGCTAAAAAAGGGCAAAAAAAAGCCTCGATGAAACATCGAGGTCTTTTGTTGATTTAAATAGGCTTGTGCTCGACCTTAATTCTTAGAGGGCAACCGCTATTCGATTATTTTTCTATATTTGTCGTCCTCAAACCGTTTTACGGTTTGGGTGTAACCAAATATTGGTTGCCCACTTCTTGGTTTAGTGACTATTTTCGAAAAGCAACTGCTCTTTAGCAGTTGTTTTTTTTTGTTCTTAAATCCCTGCTTCCTGACCCCTCAGATATAATTTTTTACCAGCCTTCTCCGTCTCCGGGCCTGTTATCTTTGGTAGTGATTTCGTGTTTTGGAGTTGTGCCGTTTTCGTTTTTGACCTCAATTACTGTGGTTCCGAATTGAATACCAAGAGCTAAGTAGAGTGCAACAAGTAATCCCATTTTAAATTTTCGTTTAGTTGTTATTGTTGATTCAAATAAAAGTGTGATTTATCTCTCAACCTTGTACGAAAAACATCAATTACTAAGCAGTAATTTTTTGGGAAAAATTTTGATATATGAAGATGAATTAGCTTATTTGATATACCAAGAAGGTTTTTGTTGTTATGAAGTTGTATCAAATAATCGATTTACTAAGTTCTGAACTACTAAAGACAGATGTTCTTTTTTCGGATCCGGACTATGGAAAGAAGAATCCCAAGTTCCAGGAACTCTTTGAGGGATTTGGATCAAGGGCATTTGAATCCAATGCTGATGCTGCTGAAGAACTTTACGGAAAAGGCCCTGACTATCCCTACTTCTTCCAGGTTAAATCAAAATTTCAAGACCAGCTTTTAAAGAATATAGTCCACCTTGACTTTGATAAGCCCCAATATCCAAGGGAAAGAAGAGAGGAGGTAAAGGCTCAGTTGGCCTTGTTTCAGATCAAGGTTCTTTTGAGGTTCGGTCAAAAGGAAAATGTGATCTGGTTGGCCAAGAAAGTCCTTAGAACGGCCCAGGCTTATGGATTCACCTCATTTGTTTTGGAATCGGCCAGGATACTTAGAAACGAGATGTCCTACTTCGGGAACATCAAAGATTTCGAAAAATACGATCAAATAGTCACTAAATACCAGAAGATCGATCAGGCAGAGCAGGAGGCTATTCGTATTCATTTCAAGATCAAGACCCTCGCTCAGAAATCTGTGAGAAATATTGTGAGGAACAAGGATCTGGTACTTCAAAATGCGGAGCATATCAAGATCCTTTTTAATGAATACAAGACTCCTATTCTGGCTGAGAACTATTATAAGGTGCGAGGTTTCGCGTTTGAGTTCAACAATCAGTTTGATAAGTACCTGGAATTGATCGAGGAGATCGAAGAATTGAAATTCAAGGAACCCGAGGTTTTCTTCGCTATCAAGGAAAGGGATATCGCTCTTGACAAGGCCACAGCCTTAGCAAGAATGGGAAGGTATGAGGACTGTATGGAGTACATTGAGAACAACCTTCATAAACAGATCAAAGGGTCGATCAACTATTTCGTTGCGCTTGAAGATCAATTCAGGTGTGCAATGAGGTTAGGTGATTTTGCCAAAGCTAATCAGATCGTTGAGTCCGTTGAAAATGATCCAAAGAGCGAGTTCCTTACAAAGCTCTACAAAGAGAGATGGGAGCTTTTCAAATACTTTGCCTTGTTCGCTGTTAATGCTAAAACAGACCAGTCGATCCAGTTCCTTAACTATTTCCCTGAATATTCAAAAGATAAGCAGGGCTACAACATATCCATCCTATGCCTACAGTTCTTAATGTTACTTCAATCTGGTGATTTCGATAGCATGGTGAATAAGGTGGAAGCTTTGAGGGTATATACTGTAAGGCAAATTGCCAAATCCCCGAACAGAAGGGCTCAGTATTTCATCCGCCTGATCCAAATCGCCTATTCTTGTGATTTCGATCCGGAGAAGAGTAGAGTACAGGGCAATAAGATCTTCAACCTGCTTAAGAAATTCCCTGAGAATGGAGAACATTTCAGTGAGATGGAGATCCTTTCTTATGATTCCATGTGGGAAATGGCCTTGAGTCTTATGGAGGAGAAAACTCTCGCCTACTCAGCAGCCTAATCCCCTTGAAAGGAAGAGGGCAACATATTCTTTGGAAGTACTGAAAGCATTACCGGAAGGGTAATGAATGTACCAGGAAGAGCAATGATGACTATCGGTGGGATGGTCTTTAATATATCCATTAACTGCACTCTTACCTTTTCTTTTTCTTCACTCGTCAGAGGCTGACTTTGAGATTTTAATAATAGCTCATACAGCTCCTTGCTTTCATTCATCTCCTGGACCAGACGATCTTTGTTTTTCAGTATCAACTTGCTTACCCTGCCTTTCCATTTTGCAGTAACCTTTGCTACGACTGCCTTCCTTTTGCTGAGAGAAAGGTATTTTTTATGGGTCATAAGGAAGGTTTCAACCGCAAGTTTGCTTTGCTCCAGGTCCTCTTTTTTTAGTTCAAGCTTCTTTGCCAATTCATCAATGAAGATCTCTTCTGAATCTTCGAAAAGCTCATCTGACAGTACCGTCATCATCGCCATTTCAAGAAAGAAACGTCTTATCAACCAGGGTATCTCACCTATCTGGAGGTCTGAAAGCTTAAGGCCTTGCCTAAATCTGGTTTTAAGGTCCCTGGTTTGTTTCCTGCTCAGATCTGAAGAGAAAAGGATCTGCTCGAATATCTTTTTTTCCTCCTTTTCTATCTCCTGATTGGCATGAGTCGCTGCAATGACGATCTCCAAAAGGGTTTGATGAAGGGAGATCACCTGTTCATTGATCTGGTCAAAATCTGGCTTTTTGCCTAATTCTCTTTGATCTCGTTGCCAGACAAGGGCATAATAGAGATCTATAAGAAGGAGACTGTTCGAAAAATAGTGGGCCATTCCAGAACCATCTTCTTCCATATGGATCCTTTTTTTTAGGACCTTTTCAAATCTTATGAAAAGATCATCCTTACCGCCCCTTGAAAAGACCCTTTGAAGTTTGTCCCTTTGTTTGAAAAAGGGATCGTGGACCCTAAGGAAGTAATCTATCGTTGGGATCACTAGGTCCCTGAAGACTCCCCTTTCATTTTTATCGGATTCTTCCTCCTTGGAGAGGTCAAACAGAAGGCAAGCATATAGGCTTTCCAGGAAAACCAGCATTCCGACATCACTGTCATCATAGTATTTTTGATTTGGAAACTCTACATCCTGAAATGGAAGGCTCAGGGGAAATCCATATAGAAGGCCGGTGGGTTGGAGAAAAGCATACAGCGCTTCCTCCTTACCTTCAGAATAGCCCTCATGAAGATGTATGTTTTGAGTGGGAAAATTTAGGTCGAACGGGTTATTTTCCCTGAATTCCAGGTATTTCTTAAACCAGCCTTTCTTATTGAAATTCAAGGCGTTATGTCATATCAGCCCGGGTACAGAAGGAACATTGGATAAGGTTCTACATCAGCATACCTTCCTCCAAGGGATCTGATCTTCTTTTCGTTTTTTTCTATCAATTCGTTCAAGGCCATGGTTGCATCGTCGAATGCATTCCGGCGTTGCAGAACAAAATTGTCCATGGTCCGGATATCAGTCATCAATTCAGCAACCAGTGGAAGGTCGCTGGCTTGGGGAGTCTCAGTAACATAATAGAAGAGCCCCTGGATCACCGAGTCAGTAGCAGCATCATATCGATCGATCTTTTCGATCTCGCTTAATTCATCCATTCTATATCTAAGCCCTGAAAGATCCTGGATCTGGGCTCTCAATTGATTCATCCTTACTTCATCATAGCTGATCTGATAGGCGATCTCATCAAGCATTCTTCCCATGTAGCGGATCTTTCTGTCATCTTCAACCATCATACTGTCCCAAGCGGCCATTCTTTCATTGAAAAGGCTATCAAAGGAATTCTGCAATGTGCCTAGCTCCTCAGTATCATCCTTTTGTTCGCAGGAAAAACAAAGGATCAGGCTTAATCCAAAAAGAAGAAGCCTAAAGGGGTTTGAATTGTTCGAAAGCTTGTTTGCAGGAATGGCAGAAGTGCATGGACCTGCACAAAGTAGGTCCGAATGGAGTTTGAAGCTCTGTGTTATCGCTTTCACAGTATGGACATTTAACGTTTTCTAAAATGTCAATATCCACAATTTTTTCCAAATGGGGTGGAGGGGCCAGGCCATGTTCTTTTAAAGCTTTTTTTCCCCTTTCGGTGATGTTATTGGTTGTCCACGGCTTTTCCAGAGAAACATTGACTTCGAAGTCTGAATACCCATTCTGCTCCAGTTTGTTTTCTACATCCCTTTTCATGTAATCCATTGCCGGACAACCGACAAATGTAGGGGTCATTTCAACCCTTACCTGTTCATTCTCGCCAATCCTAACTTCGGTAATGACCCCGAGATCCAACAGGGAAATGGTAGGGATCTCAGGGTCTTTTACTTCCTGAAGGATGTCCAATATTTTGGGGTCTATGGTTCCGGGATCTACCATTCAGCAGCTGGATCCGTTCTCACCACCTCAGACATCTCATCAAGAAGGGGTTGAAGGTGCTCGGTATGTACTCCCGAACGACCTCCATAAAGCGGGTTCCAATCCCCGTCAATATTCAGTTCAAGCTGAGTTTGATCAATGATCTCCATTACTGAGGATCTCCATTTTGACATCAACTCAGACTCTCCGCCAAATATCCCATCAGAGACTATCTGATCTTCGAAAGGGGAGGGCTCAAACATTCCCAAGGCCATAGGGTATAGCTCATTGAGCGATCCCTGCAGCCTGGAAACCGCTTCCTCTGTAGAATTTCCCAGGTTTTTCATCCATGTTTTCGCATGAAGAACATGGTATTTGATCTCTCCTTTGATCTTCCTGGCCAATTGGGCAAGGTCTCCCAAGCTGGAGTCTTCCAGCATTTCATACCGGTGATACTCAGCCAGGTCAAAGAAAAAATGCCTTACAAGGCTGAAGTTGTATTCGCCAATAGGGAATTCAACCATTTGGCAATTGTGGAATTGCTCGGCATTTCTTGTGAATGCTACTATATCCGGTTCATTTTCGCCAAGCTTGTTCAGGATCTTGAAAAGGGCCCATGAGTGGCCTATCTTATCCTGTGCCATTGAGGAAAAGGAGATATCCTCCTCCAACATTGGACCTATTCCGGTCCATTCAGAATTCCTGTGGCCGATGATCAAAGCATCATCCGCCATTTTGTACAATAATTCTTTTGCAGCTTGATTTTCCATGTTTAGCTGTTTACTGATTCTTTATATCTCTGGATCTTTTCACCCGCCTTATAGAAGATTGCATCGCGGTATTTTTTTTCAGGGAGCGTAGCCCACAAGTCAGAGTCTTCTTCAGCGTTGAAATGAAAATCTCCAGTTGGGACAACCCAGACATTCTTGGGCTTATCTACTCCATACTCATCCTTTCCCTTGTAAAGGGCATCAATGTCTCCGATGGCTTCCACGCTTCCTACATGTTTGTGGAACTTACCCCTTTTATTCATGTGGAATACCTCGTACTGCCTGTTTTCTCCCTCGGTTTCTGCAGGGATGGTTACAAGGTCGTATGCGCTGATATCCGCTTCAGAAACGGGGGAGGGGAATATTGAAGCTGTAGGACAAACCGCCATAGCTACACATTCGAACCTCCTACTAAAAGCCTCCTTTGCGAAGACAAATGCCATCTCGGCATCGGAAGCATGTACCGGCCCTACACTTTCCAATGGCTTTCCGTCTTTGGGAATAAGGAAAACCTCATAGGTTCCAAGCTGATCCATGGCCTCTTTGTGGAGTTCTCCATCGAATCCTCCAATCTTCATTCTGTTTACCCTGGGGTCTAATGATTCCATAAGTTCTATGCTAAGGGTACTATATAATTTTCACTCTTTCTGTTGATGGCTTCCCTTACCCAGCGACCTCTCTCCTCTGCCACTCTTCTGACAGCTAGTCGCTCTTTATTGCAAGGCCCGTCTCCGTTAATCACTCTTTTGAATTCATCCCAATCGGGTTCTGTGATCTCCCACTTTCCTTCCTCTTCATTCCGCCTCAGATTGGGATCCGGGATGGTAAATCCGAGTTCCAGTATCTTGGGTACATACATATCCAGGTACTGTTCTCTCATGGCATCGTTGGAAGCCATTTTCACCTTCCATTTGATCAAAACCTCACTGTGCACAGAGATCTTATCCGATGGCCCGAAGAACATCATCATTGGAGCCCACCAGCGATTGATGGCGTCCTGCATCCATTCTCTTTGCTGTTTGGAACCCGCCGCAAGCGTAGCTACACAGTCATGGCCATACTTCAGGTGAAATGATTCCTCCTTGCAGATCCTGTCCAGAGCTCTGACATAAGGACCATAGCTTCCCTTTGCATTTGCCAACTGGTTCACGATAGCACCTGCATCTACAAGCCATGAAATGAAACATGAGTCTGCCCAGGTGAATGCCGGATAATTAAAGATGTTTGAGTATTTCGATTTTCCGTTGATCAGGTCGTCGATCATCTTTTCCCTCGGCTTTCCAAGGGTCTCTGCTGCACTATACAATAGCTGGGCATGACCAACCTCGTCCTGTACCTTGGCCATGAGAGCCATCTTTCTTTTGAATCCTGGGGCTCTGGTGATCCAGGTTCCCTCTGGCAGTGCACCAATGATCTCTGAATGGGCATGCTGTTCGATCATTCTGATTAGTTGCTTTCGATAAAGCTCTGGCATCCAATCGGTCGGTTCAATCTTTTCCCCTCGATCTATCCTTGCCTCGAATTCTTTTAGAAGGACCGGATCTTCATCGATCAGCTCCTTTACTTTCATGGGTTCAAAAACGTTTCCTCCTCCGTACATATGCTATTTATTTGAAGTTGAAATTCCTTTAATCAAAATATCAGATAAGCGCTTAGCGATCTGATCTGGTTTTAGTTTTCCATCCGGTTTATACCAACGACTCGTCCAATTGATTGAAGACAGGATGGTCAGGAGGACAAATTTTTCATCCTCAATCCCAAATTCACCATTTTTTATTCCTTCAGCTATGATTTGCCTGAATGCCTCCTCGTATTCTTCCCTCATTTTGATGAATTCATTGAGGTAGGGTTGGCTCAGGTTTTTCCAGTCCTGTTGAAAGACACTTGAAGCTTGTGGGTCCTGTGTCAAAACCCTTATATGACTCTGAATTGCAAGTGTCAATTTTTCAGAAGAATTAAAAGGAAGATCGAGTATCGGCCTGATGGAATCCACATACTCGGTAGCCATTTTGAAGCAGATGTTCTGAAGGATGGATTCTTTGGATTTAAAATGGCTGTAAAGGCTCCCCGCCTCTATCCCTACTTCTTTTGCGAGATCCCTCATGCTGGCAGCGGAATATCCCTTATCGTCGAATAGCAGGGTTGCCTGCTGAATGATCTTGTCTTTCCGGGAAAATGGTGCTGCTACTTCCACGGCGCAAATATAAACAACCTAACGTTTGTTAGCAAGTAAATTCCTCTACGATTAATCAGATGAAGAGCGCTGGCTTATTTTTGCTCCGTGGCAATTCAGGAATATTACAGAAATAGCAAATCCTTTATCGACAGGGTTCAGATCATTTTCAATGGAATGGTTGGCACGACCATTCTGATCTTCAGTGCCGGATTCTTTTACTATGCAAATGAAAAGGAGCCAGGAATACCTTTTTTTTCCAACAGCCTTGTATTGACCACAATTGCAGGCATTTTACTTATGGTGGTTCCCCTGGTAATGTTGCTGCTAAGAAGGAGGTATAAGATCTCTTTGGAAGGTACTGACCAATCAAAACAACTTCCCGATAGAATGATCCTGTATTTTTTCCTCAGCAAGCGTCTTTGGTTCTATGATTTTATGATCTCGATGATACCGGTGCTCTTCTACATCCTTTCGGGTTGGTATATTTTCACAGGGATCTATGGAATGGCCCTGGTGCTATTCACCTTGGAGCGTCCAAGTGGACCTAGAATAATGCGATTGCTAAAAATGTCGGATGAGGAGAAAAAGAAGTTCTTTGATCGGGAGGATCTATTTTGATCTTTTTTTCTCTTTCTCCAGTTCCTCTTCAAAATTTGTTTTAAGCATTCCGTTCTTAAAAAGGGCGTACATATGCTTAGTAAGATCGTCTGAGTTTTTTTCAATGATATCCACCCAATCCGGCTTTTGGGATTTTTCCCCAGATTGTTTTTTTGACTGATCCTTTTTTTGCTCTTCTTTCGCCATATGCCTGCTTTACCAGCTTCCCGCTGAGCCTCCTCCTCCTGTCATTCCCCCTCCGAACCCTCCAAATCCACCTCCTGCACCGAACCCACCGGAGCCACTGGAAAAATCGGTCCATCCGCTGGAGGAACGACCCATACCGCTTCCTAAAATTAAAACTTCCCAAGGACTTAATGGCCTTCCTATAGCCTTGGGGCCCTTATTCCTAAATTGGATCGATATGGTAATAAACAAGATAAGGACGAACAATAGTGTCAGTCCAAGTTTTAAGGCCCTGGTTTGGTCCTTAAAGGCATTGTCTAGCTCTTCTGCGCTGTATTCCCCGGCTGCCAAAAGAAAAATGGCGGTGCTAGCCTCATCAAGTCCCTTATAAAATTCCCCCTCTTTGAAATGGGGCTTGAGAATCTTTTCACGAATGGTATATGTAGAGGCATCGGGTACCGCTCCCTCCATTCCATAGCCTGTTACTATGGCCATCCTCCTGTCATGGAAAGCTATATAGATCAAGATCCCATTATCCTTTCCGGCCTTTCCGATCTTCCAGTTGGAGAAGAGATCTGTTGCATATTCCATGGTTTCTCTTCCATGGCTGCTGTTTTCGATCACAATGACCAGTTCGGTTGAGGTAGAGTCATTGTAGTTCCTGAGTTTATGCTCCAGTTCATCCACTTCAGATTTGTGAAGCAATCCATATAGGTCATTTACCAGGCGGGGTGGGTCGGGGATAGGAGGGATCTCCTGAGCAAGGCCTGCCTGGAAAAAAAGGAGGATCAAAAATGCGATCAAGGCCCTAGTTATCCCCAAAGGATATGTCATCTGATAATTCGTTTTTATCATCGCTTTGATACGGGAAATGTTCCGCCAGGGCATGTCCAGCCTGCCATATTCCTCCTTCCAAACCATCAACAAACTCCCCCTCCTTGAATTTTCTTTGCATCCGGTCCTTTATATCATCCCAAAAATTGATCGGTACCAAACGGTTGATCCCTACATCGCCGATGATGGCAAATTTGTGAGATCGGTAGGCCAGGTAGAAAAGAACTCCATTTCTGAGTTTGGTTTTGTGCATATGGAGGTGGGAGAAAACCTCGGCTGCTCTATCAAGAACATTGCCCCGGCACTTTTTTTCAAGATGTACACGGATCTCCCCCGAAGTCTTCAACTCCGCTTCCCGGATTGCAGCCTCCAATTTTTTTATTTGGTCCTGGGAAAAGAAATCCTTACTCAAAATTCACTTCGGGAGCCTCTTCCGCTCCCTCTTTAGCTTCAAAATAGGCCTTCTTTTCAAAACTGAACATCCCTGCGAATACATTATTGGGGAACAATCGGATGTATTGATTATACGCCTTTACGCTATCATTGAATCTCTTTCTTTCCGTTGCGATCCTGTTCTCTGTTCCCTCTAACTGGACCTGAAGTTGTTGAAACTGGGTATTGGCCTTTAGGTCAGGGTATCTTTCAATGGTCACCAGCAGCCTTGAGAGAGCGCTTGAAACCTGGTCCTGAGCTGCCTGGAAATTCTGGATCGCCGATGCATCAAGCTTTGAAGGATCCACTTTTATCTCAGGCCGTGTAGCATTCGCCCGGGCTTCGATCACCTGGGTAAGGGTCTCTTTTTCGAAATCCGCATATCCCTTTACCGTGTTGACAAGATTTGGAATAAGGTCAAGCCTTCTTTGGTATTGGTTTTCCACCTGTGCCCAGGTTTGTGAAGTGGTTTCATCAAGGCTAACCATTTGGTTGTACTTGCCTTTGAAAGTCCCGTATAGGATAAATACAAGGACTAGAAGAATAATAATTACGATCCAGCTTTTTTTCATTTGAAAGGCGCGTTTTTGGGGTCCAAATTTAGCCATATTGCTCCAATCCATTCCAACAAAAAAAGGCCGGAGAAAGATCCCCGGCCTTGTGGTTCATAAACTTTTGGATCAAAGTATGGCCTTGATCCCGATTACCACGGTGTTCAGTTCAGGAAGTCCGGAGGCATCGGAAAAAAGCGGGACCAGGTCATAACGGATAAAGCCTGAAAACCCATGGTAACCTATGTTCCCGGTAACCCCATACCTCAGGTTATTGATCCCGTAATTCTTATAATCCCTGAGATCGTTCTTGTTTCCCTCCGCGTGATAGACAATTCTTGTGTAGGAGGCCAAGCGATAATTCATATATCCCCCTAGATTGAAATTGAATCTGTCTCTTCTATCGGAATAGCCGAAGGTCAATGGGATGCCAAAATCACAAACAGTAAGTTTTGATTTTGAAGAAGCATATCCCCCGGTGACATCTTTGACCTCAACAAAAGATGGATTTCCGACATCGTCCTGCCTAAGGGTGATCTGGTTTTGGAACATATAGTTCGTCCAATGGATCTCACCACCAAATTGAAAATTTATGGGGCCCCGCCTTTTTCCAATCCGGATCTTATGTATGCTTCCTATTCCGATATATCTTGACTCTATCGGCTTCAATCCATAGGGTAAGCCCTGGTTGTCCGGAGTCCTGCCGCCCTCCAGCCAATTATCCAGGCCGAGATCAACATGGATGTTGTGGACATGCCTGCTTCTCCTTCCACACCAATAACCCTTCCATTTCTTTTTGGACTTTTCATCATCTTCAGATGAATTTTCAACCTTTTGGATCATTCGCAGCTGCCCTCTGTTATCCTCGGCTTCATCAAGGTAATTCGGCATATCCTCGACCAGTTTGTTCAGGTCATAGGTCTTCAACAATTCAAGATCTGCTTTGTCCTTGACCAGGAATTGGATCTTGCTTTTTCCAAAATCAACCTCAACTGTATCCTTACCCAACCCAACTGCGGTATAGGGGATCAGGACTGAAAGGATTAATACATGCGTAATTGATTTCTTGATCATTTTGATAGCCATTTAATTGATATCAGGATGTTCTTCCCTTTGTTTCTTTTTGTCATTGCTGACAAGCGCCTTTTTTGCCCGGGTCTTTACTTTTTGAAAGTCCAGGTCCTTTTTCAATTTCTTGTTGAACTTGTTGATCTTTTTCCCAAGCCCTGATTTTTCTTCGTCAGGGAAAGGATCAGTAAAAACCAATTGAATTCTAACAGCAACACCTTGATCATCAACCGTTTCAAATGAGTTCTCCATCTCTCTCGATTCCAGATAGTGAGAGGGATATGAGACCGGATCCCTGAAGGATGCCATCTTGGGATATGGTTTTGCGACCCTTTTCTCGAGGCTTCTTATGTTTGGGAATTCCCTATCTGAAGAATGAGTCTCCGAAATATGATCGCTTATTATTGATTGTTCTGTTCCTTCCGCCTGAGCGTGTTGGACAGGAACTGTTTCTTTTTCGGCAATAGATTCCTGAACTCCCGCTGATTCCATGAAATCCTTTCCCCAAAAGGATGAAATGATCATCAATGCCATGCTTGCGGCAATTGACCACCAGACCGGCTTTTTTAGAGATCTTTCCTTTTTAGTTAGCGGTATTCTGCCCCATAAACCTTCATCGACTGGCATTGACAAATGCCCCAATTTTTTATTCAATATCCCTCTTTCACTAGCTTCCATAATCCACTTTTTGCTTTATAGAATTCATCTTACCGATCTTTTTCCGTAACAGGCTTCTTGCACGCAGGTATTGAGATTTCGATGTGCCTTCGGAGATCCTTAGTTGGCTCGCGATCTCCTTATGCGAGAACCCTTCAACCGCATAAAGATTGAAAACGGTCCTATATCCCTGTGGAAGTGAAGAGATGATCCCGAGCAGTTCTGTGGTCGAAAGCATATCATAGACTTCAGCACCTATTCCCGGGTCCTGGGATATGTTCTCAAGGGATACTGACCATTTGCTGGGCCCCTCTTTTCTTAGTTGGGCAAGTGATTCGTTGATCACTATCCTTCTGATCCATCCTTCAAGGCTTCCCTCTGACCGGAAAGACCTGATATTTGAAAAAACCTTGGTGAATGAGCGGATAAGGATATCCTCTGCCTGCTGCTGCTCAGGAAGGTAGCGAATCGCGACCCCCATCATTTTGTCCTTGTAGGTTTCGAAAAGGTGTTTTTGGCAATGGTGATCTCCATTTTGACATCCCTTTACCAAGGACCTTTCCTCAATATTTTTATGCAGCTTGGGCATCTTACTTTGAAAGATGCAAAGGTGATTTGAAAGGTTGCATACCTTTCAAATAAATGGATCAGTGAAAAAACAGGTATGCTACCAAGATGGCTACAATGATCCCAGCAAAGTCTGCGATCAGCCCGGCGGTCATCGCGTAACGGGTATTCCTTATCGATACACTTCCGAAATAAACCGCGAGTATATAAAAGGTAGTATCGGTCGATCCCTGGAAGGTCGAAGCAAGCCGTCCTGTGAAGGAGTCAGGGCCGAATGTTTTCATGGCATCTATCATCATTCCCCTCGCGCCGCTTCCGCTAAGGGGTTTCATAAATGCTGTTGGGAGGGCATCCACGAAATCGGTATTCAGACCCATAAAGGCAAAGACCTTTCCCAAGCCCTGGGAAAGCAGGTCCATTCCTCCCACAGTACGGAATACCCCTATACCTACCAGGATCGCGACAAGGTAGGGGATGATCTTGATTGCAACTTTGAATCCCTCTTTCGCCCCTTCAACGAAGACCTCAAATGCGTTGATTTTGTGGAATATACCCTGGGAAACAAAAAAGGTGATCAGAAAGAAGAGAATGAAATTGCCGACCAGGGAGGAGTAGGTCTGAAGTTGCTCCGAAGGCAATGAACTCAGGAAAAATACCATTAGGCTGATCAGCAATGTGCTTCCCACCAGTGCGGAAAGAAGAACTCTATCAAGAAGGTTGATCCTTTGATAAAGGGCCACCGTTACGAGTCCTATCATGGTAGATGCGAATGTGGCTATTAATATTGGCAGGAAGATATCAGAAGGGTTGGCCGCTCCCATTTGGGCTCGGTAAACCATTACATTAACGGGAATTATGGTTAGCCCGGAAGTATTAAGCACCAGGAACATGATCTGCGAGTTTGAAGCCCTTTCAGGATATTGATTGAATTCCTGAAGCTGTCCCATGGCTTTTAGACCGATAGGGGTGGCAGCATTGTCCAGGCCCAGCATATTGGCAGCAAAATTCATAAGGATATTGCCATTGACCGGATGGTCCTTTGGTATATCAGGGAATATCCTTGTGGTAATGGGGGAGATGATCCTTGCAACTCTTTGGATCAGGCCACTTGCTTCCGCGATTTTTAACAAGCCCAACCAAAAGGCCAGCACACCTGTTAGTCCAAGAGATATTTCAAAACCGGTCCTTGCATAGGAAAAGGTCGAATTGACCAGCTCAGTGAAAATATTTGTATCCCCAGTAATGAGGAGCTTTCCAAGTGCAAGCAAAAAGGCTGCAACAAAAAAGAATATCCAGATGTAGTTAAGGGCCAAAAAGCAGGAATTGAATTTCCTGCCCAAAGTAATCATTGAAAATCAAAAAGGCTTTAAATGAATTCAGGCTCCATTTGATTTCAGAGTTGAGCTAAAAATATAGGAAGCAAGGAGATCAATTAAACTCCCTATCCATGTCGATCTCTTTCTCCAAAGGATAAAATCCTGGGAAAAGCATGGCTGAATACCTAGTTGGATACTTGGGATAATACCAAACAGATTTTCCTTCCTTTCTGGATTCAAGCAGGCCCAGATCGCCAAGAGTGTCTGTAAGAAGCTTTAAGGTTTTATCAGAAGTGCCTGTCAACCTCATTGATTCGGTTTTTGAGAGTTTTCCCTTGAGGAACAGATCCGTCAGGATGTACCTGGCTTCATACCTGAATTTACCCCTGTCAGAGGCCAAGCGACAAAAGGAATCTATCCTGGATAACATATTGTCTATATCCAATGATGATATCATGAATTCAATTTGATCCAGGGCGGTGGTGAGGAAAAAGCTGCAAAAATCCTCCAGGAACCTGTTCGACAGATTGCCTCTTCCATCGTAGTCATCATACCTTACCTGATCAGCAGCTGAAAGCAATTCTGTGTACTTTTTTCCTGCCCGGGCCAGACCTCTGGAGATCGACCAGAGTCCATTGGAATGAAGCCGCTCAGTCATGAACATTGCATCGGAAAACAGCCTTACTACCCTTCCGTTGCCATCTACAAAGGGGTGGATCCAAACCAGTCGGTGATGGGAAGCTGCTATGGCGATTATCCTTTTTGCTTTGGACTTGTTATTGTTGCCCAAAGGGTTGTATGCTTCCCCGAATTTGTCCATAAACTGAGGTAATGAGCCATGAAAGGGTCCGATATGGCTGCCCACACCAACCTCACGGTTTCTCAACTCCCCGGGTACCACTTCAACCATTGATCCTTCCTCAGATTGGATGGTTTTAAATGTTTCAGGCAACTCCTCATAAAACCTCATATGAAGGATTCTAAGGAAATCCCATGATGCCGGGTTAACAGGTTGCCTGCCTTCCAGTAGTTTAGGTAGTTCTTTTTGAATGTTTATATGAGCCACCGCCTCTGATTGAAGATCCCGATTTCTTTTATCGTCTGTGAAATCATTTTTCAATGCCCTCTCAATATCAATAGGATGGGTGTCATGCCCTTCGATAAGATTGGAGTAATAGCTATTCATCGGTCTCACCAATTCCGATATGGCTAATTGGGTGTTTTTATGAAGCTTTCCACTCAGGAGGGAAGAAGATTCAATCAGTCGCAAGGCCAATTCCTCAAGGCTTCCTGAGCGGTCTTCAGGAAGGAGCGGGTCCATTGCAGAGACCGATCTATATAGTTCCATTCCTTTCGTCATTTTTCAAAGGTAGGGAATCGAAAATATAACTACTATAAATTCCGGTTATTAAATTTGATATTATTCCGGTTATTTTAATATTTAAAAAAGGCGCTAAATAGCTAAAAAAAGTAAATAATGATAAATATTTTCAATCAAATTCCGGTCGTTATTCCGGTCGTTATTCCGGTCGTTATTCCGGTCGTTATTCCGGTCGTTATTCCGGTCGTTATTC
>JANQSY010000047.1 GCA_028279065.1 Cytophagales bacterium | reverse complement strand
GTTAGAGGTGTCCATTACGTGATGTTGGTTCTGTGCACGCGGCCCCGACCTAGATATTGTCATTTCGTGGCGGTACACAATTTTTTTTCTGGAAAGATTAACATGACCTCTTGGCTAATTGCTTCAATTCATTTGATTACACTTGGTATAGGCCTGGGGAGCGTTCTATTCCGCGCCAGGGCTTTGAATGAAATTAAAACCAAAGCCGATCTTCCCAGAGTATTCTTTGCTGACAATATCTATGGCCTGGCGGCGGCCCTATGGATTGGGACAGGTCTTTGGAGGGCTTTCGGGGGGCAGGAAAAAGGAACAGAATACTACCTCGGAAGTACCCTTTTCATGATCAAGATCGGTCTGTTTGGGCTGATCTTTCTTCTTGAGTTGTATCCCATCATTACCCTCTTGAAGTGGAGAAGAAAGTTGAAAAAGAAGGAAGAGTTTAATTTCACTGGAAAAGATGATCTAGCAATGCTCTCTTACATAGAGTTTTTCCTGATCCTATGTATCGTCTTTATTGCTACCGCGATGGCCAGAAACCTTTACTATTAAAACAAATTTATAATCACTTGCATTACTCCTACCCAGTTCTTGACCAGTATACATATTTGAATACATCCGGTATCGGGCTGATACCTAATGAGCATATGGAGGCCGCCAATGCTTATAATAAGGACCTCCTGGAAAATGGCAGCATAGCATTTGAACGATGGAGATCTGAAAACTACCCTCGCTTAAGGAAGCTTGTTTCCGACTTTGTAGGCTGTTCGAATTCTGAGTTGGCCTTCCTTCCGAATTTCTCATTTGGGCTGGTCGGATTGATGCCCATCCTGGTTCCTTTCGAGAAGGTCCTTCTTTATAGAGATGACTATCCCTCATTAAGAGATCCGTTTGTCCTTCATGGATTTGATGTAAGCTGGGTGGATAGCGAGGATGGATTCTTTATAGACCAAGATGAGATTAAACGAAAGCTATTAAATGACAACATCCGGCTTCTGGCGATCAGCCATGTTCAATATCTATCCGGATTCAAGGTTGATGTAGAAGATCTGGGAAAGTTTTGCCGGGAAAACGGGATCATATTCGTTGTGGATACAACCCAAAGCCTAGGAAGGATCCCAATAAACTTCAATGATTCTGGGATGACCATAATGATCTCAAGCAACTATAAATGGATGAATGCCGGCTTTGGTTCAGCACTGATGTGCATAAAACAGGAATTTCTCGAAGCACATCCTGCTAAGGTGGCAGGGTATGGCAGTTATACCTTTACGGAAGAAGGGTTTATCTATAAACCTTCAATTCTGAGTTATGAAGGGGGGCATTTAAATTGTTCCGGGCTAAATATCCTTGAGGCAGCAATTGCCCAAAAACATGAATTGGGCTTTTCAGAAACCATTATCAAGGGGAATGAGTTGATGAAGCGACTGTTAGAAGGTCTAAGACAGATCTCCTATCCAATTATAGGCAACGAGAATATGGACCACCGAGCAGGAATAGTTTGTGTTCCAGGCGATGAAGAAAAGAGTTCCTTTCTAAAAGAGAAAAATGTAATCCTGACTTTTAGGAATGGGCATTTTAGGCTTGGGCCTCATTTTTACAATTCAGAAGAAGAAATCGATAATTTTTTGGCCATCCTTGATCAAGTTACGTAAGCAAAAGATTCGGTATTAACCTAAACAATTAGGCCGGAAGCACGTAAGCTAAACTAAGGCTTGATTTAACTCGGATCTATCCGTAACAAGAGTGTTCGGAATTTTCCATTGCTAACTATGAAAAGACTTCTCCTTGTTTTGTTCCTGGGGATTTGGGCTCAATATTCCTTCGCCCAAACCACTTACTACTCCAGAAACGCAGGTTCCGGTGGAAACTGGAATGCAGCGGCATCATGGACATTAAGTGCAGATGGCAGCGGACCGGCAGCGTCAGTACCTGGCAGGAATGATCGAGTTGTGATCCTTTCAGGGCATACTATATCAATAAACAATACCAATGACAATGGATCATCAGGGGTTTCTCCCGATGGCCTGGCCCTAGCAAATGTGGGTGCCTTTGCCGGATCAGGAACTGCGTGTTTCTATCAGCTAGGGAACATCGAGATCGTATCAGGCGGAACCGTAACAAGCAGTACCAGATTGATGTTGGATGGAAGTACAATTGTTTCAGGAACGATGACCTCAACCGGGGATATAATAAATCTGGGATATATGAGCATAACCCAAGGAGCCACATTTTCCACAGATGACGATATAATTCTCAGTGGTACGTCCAGAACAACTTTTTACGACCTCGGTATTTCATCTGACGATATTTATCTCGATCATACGGATGCCCTTTTATGTGGGACTGATACAATTAATATTGGAGTGAGTTCGCCCAATACCCCAATCATCAATTATGTAAACGGGGCAACCTTGGATCAGATTTGCACAGGGATAACCATCACCTGTGGGCCTGATCCAGGATGTTCTGGGTTTCCGGTAACCGGAACAGGAAATTTTTCTCTTGACCTGGCTTCTTTCAATTTTTATAAGCAACTAACAATCCAAAGCTCTCAGGTTCCATCAGATCTTACCGATTTCCCACTTTTGGTCAGCTTTTCCGATCCGGATATCAGAACACTTTCAGACGGCGGGGCGGTAGAGAACAGCAATGGGTTCGATATCATGTTTTCAACCACAAATGATTGTGAAAACCTGAGTTTTCTGGATCATCAAATTGAGTCCTACTCATCGAATGTAACAACCGGAACCATAGTGGCCTGGGTGCGAATTCCATTTTTGAGCTCTACAGTAGATACCGATATATTCATGTACTACGGATACTCTGGTGGATCTAAAGATGTATCTGTAAGCTCCGTCTTTGATGCGGATTATTCCAATGTTTACCACCTTCATTCAGATTTCAATGATGCCACCTTAAATGGAAACAACGGAACAAATAGCGGTACAACGAATGCCAGCGGAAAGATCGGAGACGGGCAATCAATAGGAACCAACAATTACATCCAAGTTCCTACGACAGATATGTCAGTCTCTCAAGGCACTATATCAATCTGGAGCCATTCAACTAGTTTCTCCGGTGCCCATCAATATCTTATAGGCCATACCACCACCCCAATCTTTGCGAACAGGATCCAACTTTATACCGATGACGTTGGCGGTAATCTTGACCTTGGATTTGGAAACTCCCATAGCCTTAGCACTGGAATATTCACCTTTAACACAACCGATTGGTACTATGTCACCCTGACCTGGAATGGAGGAAATTATAACGTGTACGTCAATGAAACGCTGCAGGATAACTCAACTTATGCAGGATTCACCACTCTTGAAACCTTCCTTGATATAGGAAATGATGGAGCATCTACACTAAGAAACGAGGGCTGGATTGGAGAGTTGGATGAAGTAAGGATTTCAACAATTGAACGCTCAGCGGATTGGATAACCACTGAGTTTAGAAATCAAAACGATCCGAACACTTTCTTTACGGTGGGAATTGAAATCCCAGTTGGCTGTGCTCCACTGCCCATTAAGGTCCAGGAATTTTTTGCTCAAAAAGTAGAAAAGGGAAATAGAATTGAATTTTCCATTTCTTCAACAGAAAATAGCTTCGCATGGACCTTGCAAAGGTCAGACGACCTAAAAACATGGATAGATCTTAAGGAGGCTGAGATTGTGGACCATGCTCATGAAGTGCTTTCTTTCCACTTTATAGACCAATTTCCTGGAAGACATAACTACTACAGGCTGAAATTTTCTGAAGGGGCAGAACTCAGCTTCTCCAAGATTGTCTTCATGGAGAATCTAGCTGGACCTGATTTGCAATTTAGTCCTAATCCTACCAAAGGCAGGATCACTTTTGAACATTTTATTCGAGGCGAGGCAACTATTCAAATTCAGGATACTAAGGGAGAATTAAAATCCTTTACCTATATCAATGAGCAGGAAATAGATATTTCAGGTTTGGAAACCGGAGTTTATTTCATCACCATAATAAGGGGGGGACAGCTGATCAGAAAGAAGGTAATAAAGCTTTGACCAGTTCCATTCTAATCCTGAAGCATACTTTGTAAAACCATCACTGCCTCTTTGAAGAATATCAAGGCTTTTTCTTCTGTCACATTTGAAGCAGGAAGAACAATTCCTTTCCAGCTATTAACCATCCACATTCCGTTACGAAGACCGGGGTGATCAGAGTAGTCGATTTCACTATCTGTGTTATAAGCAGCGGCATAGTAATACATGTCCTTTACCATGGAATCCGGAATGGCCAGC
>JANQSY010000044.1 GCA_028279065.1 Cytophagales bacterium | reverse complement strand
GGTAGGACTACCCTGCTTAAATACAATGGAAAATGGGAAGAGCTTAATGATTATGGAAGCTTTAGGATCAAACAATTGAAAACCCAGGGCAACCAACTAAATATCGTTACTGGCAACGTAGTAGAGATCTGGGAGAATGACGTTCTTGTCCGGACCGTCTCCGATCCTGAAATTGTGAATCCACAATCCCACACCCTGGACCGGAACGGTAAGGATTGGGTTGGAAGTTTTCAGTTGGGTTTAATGTCAAATATTCAAGGGGGATTTGAAAGGTTTTCCCCGGACGGCCCCTTTTCAAATCTTGCACAGGAAGCAAGGTATATTAAGGATCGAATGGTTATATCTGGTGGCTTTTATAATCCCGATAACGCCAGGCAGGGTTCCAGATTGACCGGGTTTTTTGAATTCAAAGGCGGTGAATGGATCAACTACAATTCCCTGGATAATGCTAATAGCGAGAAGATCCCATTCACTGTTAAGGACATAGTGGCCTCAGCTTATGATAGAACAACTGGTAACAAATACTATTCCTCCAACGGTTATGGATTGATTTGCCGGGACATTAATGACGTATGGACTCTTTTTGATGAGACCAACAGCACCCTTCGTAATCAGGATCCAACCAATAATTTCCGGGCTGTAAGGGTGTTGGATGCTGAGGTGGACGATGAAGGCAATGTTTGGGTTAGCAATGCTCTTGTCCCAACAAATTTCCATAGATACAATCCTGAGACTGGATGGACAGCATTCACCCTAAATGGAGATCCTGCAAATTTTGTTATCGACGATGTTGGTTCAAAATGGATACGTGGCCTTCCCAATCGTAGTCAGGGGATCATTGTCTTCAATGAGGATGAACCTGCCCAACAAAAGAAGCTTGGTACCAATCCAGGTAATGGGGATCTTCCTAGTAACAGGGTGAATGCGATCGAAAAAGATCTTTTGGGAGACATATGGGTTGGGACTGATGACGGTGTTGCGGTTTTTTTCTCTCCGGAGAATATCTTTTCAAACAATCCAAGCGATGCCGTAACCCCCATCTTTCAGCAAAGGCCTCTTCTGCGTTTTGAAAAAGTAACTTCAATAACGGTTGATGGTGGCAACCGAAAATGGATAGGAACAGAAAATGGAGTTTGGTTATTCAATCCCGACGGATCAGAGGTGATAGAAAACTTCCGTGAAAACAACAGTCCTCTTCCCTCTGACAAGATCATAAATGTAGGAGTAGACCCAAATTCCGGAGAGGTGTTCTTTGTGACGGAAAAAGGGGTGGTTTCCTATCGAGGTACTGCTACTGAGGGAGGAGAGACCAACTCAGGGGTTGAAGTCTTTCCGAATCCAGTACCCCCGGATTATCAAGGATATATCACGATTTCAGGGCTTTCCTCTGATGCAAATGTGAAGATCACCGATATCAATGGAAGATTGTTCTATGAAATGACAGCGGAAGGAGGAACAGCAGCCTGGAATGGCAGGGATTATAATGGTGACAGACCGAAGTCAGGAGTATATCTTGTTTTCAGTTCCGATGATGAAGGGAATGAAACCTATGTTGCCAAAATTGCTTATTTGGAATAATGATCCTTAAAACGAGGGGAATTGTTCTGGGCCAGATACCATTCAAGGAAAGTTCTCTCATCATAAAAATTTATACCGAGGAACTAGGTACCAGGGGAATAATCCAAAGGGCTGCAAAATCAAACTCCAAGAAAAGCAAAAGCGCTTACTTCCTACCCTTATCGCTTCTTGATCTGGTCATTTACCACAAACCCGAAAGGGATCTTGACAGCATCTCAGAAGTTAAGTTTTTTAAGGCCTACCAAAGCATCCCTTTTCAAACCGTTCGAACCTCTATTGCGATCTTTCTTTCCGAAGTCTTGAGCCAGGCCCTTAGGCATGAACCGGGAAATACCCAGAAATTTGATTTTATTTCAAAGGCATTATTGGAGTTTGATGAACCTGATTTCCCATTTAAGGATTTCCCAGGCCAGTTCCTCTTCAAATTGACACATTATCTTGGTTTTGGTCCTCAATCCATTGAAGACCTACAGGAAGGAATAGATCAAAGCTCCGATCCCAAATTGTTTAATTCCCTTATCCGCGATATGCTAAAAGAAAATGAGTACCCGTCATTTTCCTCTGGAAATGAAAGGCTTGGCTTTATAAAGATCATTCTAAATTTCTATCAGAAACACATCGAAAATTTCAGAGATATTAAATCCCTTTATATTTTGCATGAGGTATTGGCGTAATTACCAATAAAATATCGTTGAGAAATGGATGAAAATACCGGCCATAGTTTGTTTACAGAGATTGCTACGGTTGACCTGCAAAAATTCACCACGGGATCTTCGAATGAAAAATCCGAGTTTGTAAAGAAACTTGGTAAGGCATTCACCGAGATTGGTTTTGTTGCCGTAAAGAATCATGGTCTGGAGGAGGAAACCAGAGAGAAATTATACGGAGCATGGAAAGAATTCTTTGCCCTAAATAGCCAAACCAAAATGCAATACTGTGAGGAAGGGCTGGCAGGCCAACGGGGCTACACCGGAAAGGGAGTTGAACATGCCAAAGGCCGTACTGTAGGGGATTTGAAGGAGTTTTTTCAGATTGGGCAGCTTAAAAAAGGGGATGACAGCATCTTCCGGGAATACCCCAACAACATCTGGCCACGGGAGGTGGATGGGATCCAGGAGATTTCTGAAAAGGTGTACGAAACCTTTGAGTCAACCGGTAAATCTATATTACAGGCCATAGCTATCTTCCTTAATCTTGAGCCCGAATACTTTTTCGATAAGGTCAGCAATGGGAACAGCATACTAAGGGCCATCCATTATTTCCCGATTCAGGATAACTCCAAAATAGAAGAAGGGGCTGTAAGGGCTGCAGAACACGGAGACATTAACCTGATAACCTTGTTGATGGGTGCAAGTGCGGAAGGGCTTGAGGTTTTGAGGAAAGATGGTGCCTGGATACCCATTACGGCACTTCCTGAACATATTGTGATCAATGTTGGAGATATGTTGGAACGCCTGACCAACAATAAACTCACCTCCACCAGGCATAGGGTTGTGAATCCCCCAAAAGAGAAACTACATCTTCCCAGGTATTCAATGCCATTTTTCATGCACCCAAGGTCAGAAATGGACCTGAGCTGCCTTGAAAACTGCATAGACCCTGAACATCCAAAGGCATACCCGGATATTTCGGCCGGAGAGTTCCTTGACCAAAGGCTAAAAGAAATAGGCTTGAAATGAATAAATAGGATTTGAGAAAGACCAGGAATACAATTTTCCTTAAAGACGTTTTTCTTTTATCCCTCACTGCTTTTGGGGGACCTCAGGCTCATATTGGTCTTTTTCTGGATGTCCTTGTCAAAAAGAGGGCTTATTTATCTGAAGAAGAGCTGATCGAATTACTGGCACTTTGCCAGGTGCTACCCGGACCAACCTCAACCCAGACTATCACAGCGGTGGGGTATCAAAAGGGAGGCCCAAACCTGGCCTACCTGACCCTGATCGTATGGGCATTGCCCGCCGTTATGATCATGACGGCTGCAGGAGTGTTTATTTCTTATTGGGGAGAAATGGGTGGAAGCATGGAGTTCACAAAATACGTGCTTCCCATAGCAGTAGGTTTTGTAGCATTTGCTGCCATCAGGATCAGTTCCAAGGTGGTTCAAAGCAATTGGGGAGGTGCATTGATGGTCATTTCCGCCATCGTCTCCTATTTCGTGAATAATCCCTGGGTCTTTCCAATACTGATCATTGCCGGGGGCTTCGCCACAGCCTGGAAATACAAACAACATCCGGTAGAGGAAAAGGAAAAACTTAGGTTCAGGTGGGGGAATCTGTTTCTTTTCTTTTTCATTCTGATCGCTGCAGCTACCCTTGGAGCGGTAACAAAATCCCGATTCATCTTACTTTTCGAGAATTTTTACAGAAATGGCACCATAATCTTTGGCGGAGGGCAGGTTCTCATCCCATACCTCTATACGGAATTCGTGGAATACAAGGAATATCTGAGTTCTTCTGAGTTTTTGACAGGATGGGGGTTTGTCCAGGCCGTACCAGGACCGGTCTTTTCTTTTTCCTCATTTATTGGAGCACTTTCGGTAAGGGAATTTGGACTTCCAGGGGAGATCCTTACGGCTTTCTTGGCTTCTACAGGGATCTTTCTACCCGGGACCTTTATGATCTTCTTTGCCACCGGGGTTTGGGAGCAATTGAAAAAATACCGGATCATCCGGGCCTCCCTGGAGGGGATTAATGCAGCAGCATCAGGGATGGTCATTGCTGCTGCCATCAGTCTTTTTGATCCTATTCCAATATCGCCTTTGAACATCGGCATCATTGTCCTCACCTATATTCTTCTTGCCTTTTCCAAGATCCCCGCTCCGTATATAATTATCGGTGGAATTGTTTTGGGAATAGTCCTGTAGGGCCACCTCCATTTCTGTATTTTTGCCGAAAATTCACCTATGCAAAAGCTAGTACTTCTGAGGCACGGCGAAAGCCAATGGAATAAAGAAAACAGATTCACAGGATGGAAGGATGTGGATCTTACGGAACTCGGGGTTGAGCAGGCAAAAAATTCAGGAAAATTGCTTCGAGAGGATGGTTTTGTCTTTGACCTGGCTTATACCTCGGTACTAAAAAGGGCTATAAGGACCCTGAATTTTGCCCTGGAAGAAATGGACCAGTTATGGATCCCTGTTTCAAAGCTTTGGAGGTTGAATGAAAGGCATTACGGAGCCTTGCAAGGATTGAACAAGGCTGAAACCGCAAAGGAATACGGCGAAGATCAGGTTTTGATCTGGAGAAGAAGTTATGATGTTCCTCCTCCTTCACTTGAAAGGACCGATGAACGTTTTCCGGGCAATGATCCCAGGTACGAACAGCTCAGCGAAGAAGAACTTCCATTGACCGAAAGCCTTTTGCTAACGGTGAAAAGGATGATGCCTTTTATTGAAAAAAGCCTTATTCCAGATCTCAAGGCTGGCAAAAGGATCATTATTTCTGCACATGGTAACAGTCTGAGGGCTCTGGTTCAATACCTTGATGGACTTAGCCCTGAAGAGATACTAAAGGTCAACATCCCAACAGGTGTACCCCTGGTATACGAACTAGATGAGAATTTAAAGCCCATAAAGAGTTATTATCTGGGAGACCAGGACGCGATCAAAAAGGCAATGGAAAAAGTTGCCCAGCAGGGAAAAGCTTGATTTGAAGATCCGAATACTTTCTTGCCTTCTGGTTCTTCTTATTATAGGTTGCCAGGAAAAACCAATTTCAGGTGAAAGAATGAAGTTCTTCAGCATGGAAGCCTTTGTTCATGATCAGGATTCACTTCTGACTTTAAAGAATGGGTTCCTCAAAAAGATATTGACAGACCAAAACAGAAAAGAGGAAAGAACCATTGAGGATCCGAAATGGGCGGCCGAATTGGAAATCCTTTTGGAATATGAACTTGACAAAAATGTAAACCAGGGAGAGTACGTTAAGGACTCCTCTGAAGGGATGCTTGTTTATTCTTTGAGGGCGGAGAATACCAGATTGGACATTAAGGAACAAAAGGTATTGTACTCAGGATCAGGCGATGTCAAAGCAATCTACACCCTTAAGGAAAGGAAAAACTGGCTCTACCGATCCAGATCCACATTGGAGGTCAATCTGGGACCCAGGCAAATGATCCGAAGTTATAAATTGAACTTCGACAAGAAGGTCATTCTCCTTGACCCTGAGCAATACTCGATCGAGGTGATCTTTCAGTAGCTGAATAAGCTGCAAGGAGCAATATCAATGGAATCAATGAAATCAGGTATTTCTCCCAAACCTGATAAGAGAAGGGCATAATAAATAGGAATGCCAGGATCGCGAGTTTTAAGAACAAACCAAAGCCTGTATCCTTTCCGGATACCCAAATGATCTGAGAAATCCAGATCGCCCCCAGACAAAAGAGTGTTCCCAAAACTATTTCAAGCATTAAACCATCTCCCAAGCCCATTTTCAAAACTTTATGCATCCAACCTATAGTTTCTATTCCCAACTGTTCTTTGGCTACGTCTGAAGCCTGAACAGGAAAAATCAGATACCAAACCAACGCAGGAATTAAGATGAAAACTTGCCTTCGCTTGAGTACCAGTGGTTTGAAAAGAAAAAGAGGGCAAAGATAAATGGGAAGGACGGCGATGTAGCCTGAAAAGTATCCCGGATGAAATGCAAATCCGTCTCCCGGGTTCCATTTTTCCAAACCCGAGACCGGGGCAAAACCGCCCCAGATCTTGAAAAGCCAAAGTATTGGGAAGGTTGAGATCAGTGTAACGAGTGAACCGATCAGATAAAAGCTATCCCGCGACCTATAGTAATTTATCATCATCCAAATTCCTGCAGCAAGAGATGCGAAAACCAGATATTGGCGGGTTAGCAGTCCGCCCATTGAGGCAATGAGGATCAGCCAGAGAATCTTCCTGTTGATCCCATAGATAAGCAAAACCAGGAAGAAAAATGCCAGGATATCGGTATAGACCAGGAATGAGGACCCGAGAAAATATGGATTAAAAAGAAGTATCAGTAAGAAGAACTTCCAGGATCCTGAATCTGAGAATTCCCATTTAAAGATCCGGGTCAGGATAAGGATCGAAGAAATTGAAAAAAGCAGAGATAATGACCTCAACCATGGCAGATTCAACTCACCGATCTTCCCCCAAATGGCATAAGAGGAATAAAACAAGGGGGGGGTTACTTCGGGGTAGTCCTTGATGGCGGTCAGGAAGGGAGTCTGTGAAAAGTAGATTATGTTTTCAAGAAAATGCCTTTCATCATGGTAGGCGGAGATTGAAAAGAACTGGGTAAAAATCAGTCCAAGAACGAGAAATAAACCAAGAAAGATCCAGAGAAAGCTCTTGTGCTTTGAAAGAACTCCAAGCCGGGCCAAAAGCATTTTTCGAAAATTATCGATAGTCGTCACGCCGCTAATCCAATAATACTAAATTTAAAACTCCACATTTCAGCCAGACATGCCCGAAGGTAAACACAAGCTTTTTTTATTGGATGCCATGGCTCTGATCTTCAGGGCTCATTTTGCATTTTCAAAGAACCCCAGGATCAATTCCAAGGGTATGAACACAGGGGCTACCTTCGGGTTTACAAATTCCCTTTTGGATATCCTCTTGAATCAGAAACCTTCTCATATAGGGGTAGCAACGGATATGAAGGGACCTACCTTCAGGCATAAGGAATTCCCCGATTACAAGGCTAACAGGGATGCTCCTCCGGAGGAGATCGAGCAGAACATCCCCTGGATTTTTAAGATCGTAAAGGCATTCAATATTCCTCTTTACGGAGTTGAAGGCTTCGAGGCGGATGATCTGATAGGAACTCTGGCATCAAAGGCAACCGATGATTTCGAGGTTTATATGATGACTTCGGACAAGGACTACAGCCAGCTTGTAAGGGAGAATGTTTACCTGTATAAACCCGCATTTGCAGGTAGAGGTGTTGACGTTCTAGGAGTAAACGAGGTCCTGGCAAAATGGAATATCAAGAGAATTGATCAGGTCACCGATATACTTGGCTTACAGGGAGACGCCGTTGACAATATTCCAGGTGTTCCTGGTGTGGGTGAAAAGACTGCCCAAAAGTTGATCGCCGAATATGATACAGTTGAAAACCTGGTCGTGCATGCTGATGAGATCCAGGGAAAATTGGGAGAAAAACTCAGGGACAACAAGGATATGGCTGTCTTATCAAAAAGCCTTGCAACCATCAATATTGAGTCTCCTGTAAATTTTGAAGCAGAGGAACTCCTGAAACAGGAACCGAATAAGGAAGAACTCCAAAAGATCTTCGAAGAACTCGAATTCCGGACCATTGCCAGACGTTTGTTCGGAGAGCAACCAGCTTCAGCCAGCCCTGCCAAATCAGCTCCGCCTAAGTCGGATGACCAGCAACTTGGGATTTTTTCGGCTGAAAAAGAACATAGCGAAGAAGAGGCTGAAACATCCTCCCTTGAAACCATCAATGATTACATTCATGATTACAGGGCGGTGACCGAACCTGAAGACATAAAAGAACTGGGTAGGTACCTGGATCTTCAATCCGAGTTCGCCTTCGATACTGAAACAACTTCGATCAACCCAACCGAAGCTGAGTTGGTTGGGATCTCGTTCAGTTACCTCGTGGGGGAAGCGTATTACATCCCGTTACCTGAGGATCCCAAAAAAGCAAAAAAGATCCTGGATCCGTTGATCCCCTCTTTGACTAACGAAAGCATCAGAAAGATTGGTCAGAATATTAAGTATGATATCCTCGTACTCAGCAATTATGGGATCGAGGTAAAAGGGCCCTTGTTTGATACCATGCTTGCCCACTACCTGATCCAGCCCGAGGGTCGGCATAACATGGACATCCTCTCAGAAAAATTTCTGAATTACAAACCCATTTCAATAGAAGAGCTGATCGGGAAGAAATCCGGAACCCAGGGAAGCATGCGGGATGTCCCCGTACAAAAGATCAAGGAATATGCTGCTGAAGATGCGGATATCACGCTAAGATTAAAGCAAAAGATCGAACCCCAGCTTCAGGATGAAAAGTTGAAAAAGCTGTTTGAGGAGGTTGAAGTCCCCCTGGTCAGGGTCCTTGCCGATATGGAAAATACCGGTGTAAGGATCGATACCGATGCACTGGCCATCATGAGCAAGGAATTGGAGACCGAGGCCCTGGAAATGCAAAAGAGGATACACAAGGCAGCGGGTCAGGAATTCAATATCAATTCGCCAAGGCAAATGGGAGACATCCTTTTTGGCCAAATGAAGATCCTAAAGGATCCGAAAAAGACCAAGACAGGACAATATGCTACTGGGGAAGATGTTCTAATCAGGTTGGCCGGTGAGCATGAGATAGTGGCCGACATCCTTACCTTCCGGGAGGTACAAAAACTCAAATCCACCTATGTGGATGCCTTGCCCACTTTGATCTCAAAAAGGGATGGCAAGATCCATACCTCCTATAATCAAACAGTAGCTGCTACAGGCCGATTAAGCTCCACAAACCCAAATCTTCAGAACATTCCAATCCGAACGGAGAAAGGCAGGGAAATAAGAAAGGCATTTATCCCTAGTTCCGATGATCATCAGATCCTTTCTGCTGATTACTCCCAGATCGAACTGCGGATCATGGCAGATTTCTCCGGGGACAAGACCATGATCAAATCATTTGCCGAAGGTCTGGACATCCATTCAATGACGGCAAGTAAGATCAACCATGTGAAGATCGATGAAGTTACTCCGGAAATGCGGCGAAGGGCTAAGGTGGCGAACTTTGGGATCATATATGGTATTTCCGCATTTGGATTATCCCAGAGACTGAATATCCCAAGAAAAGAAGCATCAGCCCTGATCGATGAGTATTTCAAACAATTCCCTTTGGTGAAAAAGTACATGGACGATGTGATAGCCAAGGCCAGGGACCAGGAATATGTTGAAACCATTTTGGGTAGAAGAAGGACCTTACCCGAGATCAATTCAAGAAATCAAACCCAGCGGGGTTTTGCAGAAAGAAACGCCATCAACGCACCTATTCAGGGAAGTGCAGCGGACTTGATCAAGATCGCAATGATCAATATTCATGATTGGATGATAAAGGAAAAATTGAGGTCAAGGATGATCCTTCAGGTTCATGATGAACTGGTTTTCGATATGGTGAAATCAGAAGAAAAGAAGTTGGTGAAAAAAGTCTCTGAACTGATGTCAAATGCGATGAAACTCAAGGTGCCCTTAGAGGTGGGTACGGGAGTTGGAAAAAACTGGCTTGAGGCTCACTAGGCCTTTCTCCCCAATCCTTTCAGGACCAGGACGAACTCACCTCTTGGTTCATTTTCTTCAAAATGACTGATCAGGTCCTGCACCGTTCCTCTAATGCTCTCTCCAAACTTCTTGCTCAATTCTCTTGATATGGAGATCTCTCTTTCTCCTCCCCCGGCATCCTGAATTTCTTTGAGGACCTTGACCACCCTGTGGGGAGATTCAAAAAAAACCACAGTCCGTTTTTCTTCCAGGATCTCGCTTATTCTGGTTTTTCTTCCCTTCTTTTTGGGAAGAAAACCTTCAAATACGAAGGAGTCCGTTGGGAATCCGGACTCAACCAAAGCCGGAACAAAAGAAGTGGGCCCGGGAAGGCAGTCCACCTTAATTCCCTTTTCGACACATTCCCTCACCAACAGGTACCCCGGATCTGAGATCCCGGGGGTCCCGGCATCCGAAACAAGTGAGAGTCTTTTTCCGGATTCCAAAAGTGAAATGATCTCATCAAGTTTTTTGTGCTCGTTATGAATATGAAAGCTTTTCATTGGAACCGAAACACCAACCCTCTTGAACAGCTGGCCACTGGTTCGGGTGTCTTCAGCGAGGATCAGGTCTGATGAGTTCAGGACCTTGATCGCCCTTGGGCTCAGATCTTCAATATTTCCTATGGGGGTGGGTACAACGAAAAGCATGATCAGACCTTAGCCAATACCTGCTGATCTGAAACCTTTTCCGAGATATACGCCAGAACCTTGTCAATAGCGATCCTTTCCTGATTTGTGCTATCTCTTTCTCTTATAGTAACAGTTTGATTTTCAAGGCTTTCATGATCAACTGTAATGCAATAAGGAGTTCCGATTAGATCCTGCCTTGTATAGCGTTTTCCAATTGCCGCTTGTTCCTCGTATATAGCCTGATGTTCCATTTTTAGCTCATCAAAGAGTTTCCTGGCCAATTCAGGTAGTCCATCCTTCTTAACCAAAGGAAAGACAGCTGCCTTGTTGGGTGCTAGGAAAGCAGGGAACTTCAGGTATAACCTTTCCTTTACATTATCCCCATCTTTTACCTCTTCCTGCACAAATGATGAACAAAGCATCATCAGAAAAAGTCGGTCAAGCCCTGCGGAGGTCTCAACTACATATGGGGTATAGGATTGGTTGGTTTCAGGATCGTGATAGGAGATCTTCTTCCTTGAAAATTCCTGATGGTTCTTAAGATCGAAGTCGGTCCTAGAATGGATCCCTTCTACCTCTTTAAAACCAAAGGGGAATTTGAATTCAATATCACTGGCTGCATTGGCATAATGAGCAAGCTTTTCATGTTTATGGAACCTTAGGGAGTCCTCTGAAATTCCCAATGCTTTATGCCAGCCCATTCTTTTTTGCATCCACTCCTCATACCATCCCATTTCTGTTCCGGGGCGCACAAAGAACTGCATCTCCATCTGCTCAAACTCCCTCATTCTAAAAATGAATTGCCGGGCTACAATCTCATTTCTGAAGGCCTTTCCGATTTGAGCGATCCCGAAAGGGATCTTTTTCCTCCCGGATTTTTGAACGTTCAGGTAATTGACAAATATCCCCTGGGCGGTTTCAGGCCTCAGATAGACCTTATCGGAATCATCAGAAACCGAACCCATATGGGTGGAGAACATCAAATTGAATTGACGTACATCCGTCCAGTTCGCAGTTCCTGAAGTTGGGCACTTGATCTCTTGCTCAACAATAAGATCTCTCAGTCCATCCAGATCTTCCCTGTCAAGCAGTCCATTTGCCTTGGACAAAAGTTCATCGGCTCCATTTTCATCCCCGGATTCTCTCATCTCTTCAGCCCTGGCTTCAATAAGCTCATCTGCACGGTACCTTTTTTTGGAATCCTTATTATCGATCATAGGATCGTTGAAGCTATCCACATGACCAGATGCCTTCCAGATGGTAGGATGCATGAAAATCGCAGAATCAAGACCAACAACATTCTCATTCATCTGGACCATGGTCTTCCACCAAAGTCTTTTGATATTGTTCTTTAATTCCACACCATTTTGCCCATAATCGTAAACCGCCTGAAGCCCATCATATACCTCGCTTGAGGGAAAGATGAAGCCGTATTCCTTGGCATGGGCTACGATACTCTTGAGGGGATCTGTTTCCCGGGTTTTCTGGGGGTTTGCCGTCATGGCTGCAAAGATAGTTCCGACTTGTTGAGGCCACCAAGCAAAACGACCATATTCATTATCCAGCACTAAATTTGGTCTATGTCCTCGCATTATTTTGTTAAGGAACATCAGGAGTATTCGTTGATCATCATGAGCATTCCCAGCAATGAGTTTTGGAAAGGCATCCTTGCCTGGCAACCTTATGTTATGGTTCTTGATGAAAAAACTCCGGAAACCAGGATCCATAAGATCGACCACGATGCTGTCTTTTCTTTTGCAGGGAACGGTCAGGTCAAATCAGAAAAAGATATGTCTTTTCCGAATGAGGGTTCTTTTTTAGAATACATTTTGCAAAAACATCCCAACAACTCACTTTTCTTCCTGGTAAATAGTCCCAAAGGCCTAAAGGAAAAGATCCTTGAATTTGATCTAAGCGGAAAAAGCATAGAGATCGTGGGAGACGGAACAAGAGAAATGCTGGTCCATGATAAACTCAAAAAATGGATGCCCGAAGGTTTAAAGTTCAAGTTCGAGGGTAACATCAATCCCGAATCGCAAACACAGGTAAAAGGGAAATGGCAATGGGTTTCCAACGAGGGTCTATTCGAGTTCAGGAGCTCTGATCCTACATGGCTGAGTATTGGTATCTGATCAGGCCAATTGGGCTCTGAACATTCTCTCCTTTCCAAAAAGGTCCTTTTTCAATTTCTTATTTGTCCATTTATTTGAATTGAAGATTTTAAAAATGGTCCCTGAAGAATTTTCAGGTAATTCCAGATAAACCTTTCCACCGGGTTCAAGATGTTCTCTTCCAAACTCCTCTATCCTTCTGTAAAAAATAAATGGATCAGGCCCTGGTGGAAAAAGAGCGATCGAAGGCTCGAATTCCAAGACATTGGGCCGAATGCTGTCTTTTTCTGCTAAAGTCACATACGGAGGGTTGCTGACTATTACTGACAGTTGATCAACACTTGGAAAAGAATCCAAAAAATCATGTTGTAGGAAATCAATGGGTACCGCATTTAGATCAGCGTTCTTTTCCGCGATCTTAAGGGCTTGGCCAGACACATCCAGGCATATAAAATTTAATCCAGGGAGTTTTTTACCAAGGTAGATCCCGAGGCAACCACTGCCCGTTCCTATATCTAAGCCCTTCCCCACTTTCCCATTAAGCTCTTCCTCCACCCAAAGAGCCAATTCCTCCGTTTCGGGTCTTGGGATCAAGACACCCTGTTCAACATTAAAGCTGAGGCCATTGAACTTCACCTCTCCTTCCACATATTGAAAAGGCTCACCTTTTTCAATCCTGTTTAGATCTGCTAAAAAATTCTGGTAATAAACCGAACTATCGTCGATTTCCATTGTATTCTTCAACAGTTCGTTAGCATCAATATTAAGATGACTTGTCATCAGCTCAATGGCAATTACCCTTTTCTCACCCTTTTCATAAAAATCAGGGATATGGACCAATGCATTCTCAAATATTACTTTTGGAACCAGACTCATTTTTTCAAAAATGCCAAATGATATTTTATGAGCAAGCATGAACAATTCATGCGGAGATGTGTGGAACTGGCTTCAAGGGGTAGGGGAAGTGTTAGTCCCAACCCGATGGTAGGTAGTGTGATCGTTATGGAGGACAAGATCATTGGAGAAGGTTGGCACAGGGAATTTGGCAAGGAACATGCAGAGGTCAATGCGGTTAATTCTATCCATGACAAAAGGCTAATTGAAGGCTCCACACTATATGTAAACCTTGAGCCTTGCTGCTTCCATGGCAAAACACCCCCCTGCACAGAATTGATCATCAGCAACAGGATCAGGGAAGTGGTTGTAGGTTGCAAGGATCAAAATCCCAAGGTTTCCGGAAAGGGAATTGAAGCCTTGGAAAAAGCTGGGATAAAAGTTACTTCAGGGGTTTTGGAAAGTGAATGCTTGGACCTAAACCAGGTATTTTTCAGCAAATTCAAAGAAGGGACACCATATATTATTTTGAAATGGGCTCAGACCCTCGATGGATTCATCGCCAAGGAAGGTGGAATCCCGGTTAAGATCACAAACCCTGTTTCCGATACCCTAGTCCATAAAATGAGAGCTGAGGTTGATGGCATCCTTGTCGGAGCAAACACAATAAGGAATGATGACCCCCTGTTGACCACCAGAGAATGGGTTGGAAGATCCGCGACAAGGATAATACTTACGTGTTCCGGTGACCTGCCTTCAAGGTCAAAAGCATTACAGGATAAGAGAACGATTTTGATCTCGGAAAATAGGAAGGTCAATGGTCGACCAGGTTATGATTTGAGTGAAGGGGGGTTGAATGGGGCCATGATCTGGTTGAATGGGCAAGGAATTGAGCGAATTTTGATAGAGGGCGGAACCAAAACATTGGAAAGCTTTATCCAACAGGGCCTTTGGAACGAGTGCTGGATCTTTGAGGGGGAAAAAGGGATTGGTAAGGGGATTTTAGCCCCAAATCCACCTAAAGGGAAAAAAATGACTCGAAATGTAAGGAATAATCAACTTTTCATAATTGAGAATACATTATCGAATTGAAATCATTGTATATTTGGCGCCAGTTTTTCAAAAAGAATTCAAGAATGAAAAGATTTTCTCACTACCTATCTTCACTGCTGATCATTGCAGCCTTCGGATTTTACTCTTGCAGCGATGATGAAACTCCTGCTTCTAACACGACCATCACCTACGAAAACAATGTTCCTGATGGAACCATAAATGTTAATTACACTGTTCAGGTTGTTCCCGGTAATCTTTTTGATGAGGAAAGGGCGGCAGGTCTTGCAAATGCAACGGTTATCCTTACTCAAAACAACGAGACTACCACAGCGGTAACTGATCAAGCGGGTATCGCAAATTTTGAAGGAATGAAAAATGGTACCGTGAGTGGTACTGTCATTCTGGACGGCTTCATCAACGCGGACTTTACTGCGGTTATTGATGCCGGCCCGATCAATACCGATGTTGAGCAGATCGCTTATTCTTCTTCAACTGTTACCATTTTCCAAAGAAATGCTGGTGTTGATGGTAGGATCTGGGGTGATTACATATTCTTGGGAGTTGATCCTCCGACCATCACAAGTGAGTTCACAACAAGAACAAGTGTTTACGTTGTATACGCCGTTGAAGAGGATTACCCCATGGGGGAAGGAAACGGAAAGCTTACCAATGTCACCATGGAATATACCACATTCAAGCAGGAAACTGCATCTGACGGAGTTGTAGATATGATTGAGCTTCCCGGAACAATTGAAGGAGTTCTTTCTGCAAGCTTTTTCATGGAAGATAATGTGATCCCCGACCCAACTCCTGGTAGTAACAAGGTTTTCTTGTTCAACATTCAACCCATTGATAACAGTCAAGGAATTCCTTTGAACCTGATCCCCGGTTCTACTTACCACCTGGGAGATTTGCAGGCTTTTCAGAAGGTAGACTAAGTATTTAGGAAAAATTTCAATAAAATTCCCCAGGATTAACTTCCTGGGGTTTTTTTATGGCCGACGAATTCAGAACATCCGGAAAAGAAGAAAGGGAAGAGCAATACCGATCTCTAATCCCCCAAATAAAAGCTTTGGCTCAGGGCGAACCTGATCTGATCGCCAATCTATCCAATCTTACAGCTGCATTGATGGCCGAGTTTAAGTTTCTGTGGGTTGGATTCTATATCCAAAGAGGGGAAGACCTGGTTCTTGGCCCATTTCAGGGACCGGTTGCCTGTGCCAGGATACAAAAAGGTAAAGGGGTCTGTGGCACGGCTTTCTCAAAGCAAGAAACCCTGCTTGTTCCTGATGTAAATGCTTTTTCAGGACATATCGCATGTAGTCCTTTATCCAAGTCTGAAATTGTAGTTCCTATTTTTGACGTTCAAAAAGACATTCGAATGGTCCTGGACATCGACAGCGAAAAACCTGACCATTTTGATGAAACCGACAAAAAGTATCTTGAGAAGATAGCAGACCTGGTAACAGGCTGGCTATAAACTGGCAATTACAGTTTTACCACCCACGGTCTTGTCTCCGATCTTAACATTGATCTTCGAATCTGTAGGAAGAAAAAGGTCAACTCTGGAACCGAACTTAATGAAGCCGAATTCCTTCCCCTGTTCAACTCTCTGGCCTTCCTCCAGATAGCATTTGATCCTCCTGGCCGCCATACCAGCGATCTGTCTGCACAGGATCTCTACACCATTGGCCAATTGATAAACCACGGTGGTTCTTTCATTCTCAGTGCTGCTTTTTGGATGCCAGGCAACCAGGTACTTTCCTTTATGGTATCGATAGTTATTTACCTGCCCTGAAACAGGATTTCGATTGACATGAACATTTAGCGGTGACATGAATATCGAGATCTGAACTCTTTCAGAATTCAGAAACTCACTTTCCACAGTTTTTTCGATCACAACAACCTTTCCATCGGCCGGAGCCAGCACCATTCCATCATCAGTCAAAACCGTTCGCTTTGGGTTCCTGAAGAACTGCAGGAAGAAAACAAAAACCAAAAGGGAAATCCCCAGAAAAAAATAGTGGATCAATCCAAAATCTGGCCACAGCCACCAGATAGCCAGGTTTAGTATGATCAGCTTAGTCCCGATCAGGATCAAAAAGGTATGTCCTTCTCGATGGATCATTAAAAACTTCCCCTCAGCCTAAATGTATCGGCAACCTTCTTAATGGCAACAATATAGGCCGCGATCCTTAGGGAAGCTTTATGCTCAATGGATTTGTGATAAACCCTGTCAAAAGCTTCCTTCATGATCCTATCTGATCTTCTCTGAACCCTCTCGGCGGACCATTTATACCCCAGCCGGTTTTGAACCCATTCGAAATAGGAAACACTCACCCCTCCTGCATTGGCAAGGATATCTGGCACGACGGTAATACCCTTTTCATGGATCTTGGCATCAGCATCAGCTGAAGTAGGGCCATTGGCACCCTCTACGATCAGTTTAGCCTTGATCTTATCTGCATTATCGATTGTGATCACATCCTCTTTGGCTGCGGGGACAAGAACGTCTACATCCGCAACTAAAAGATCTCGGTCAGGAGAATACTCTGCATTGGAATAGCCTTCGAGGGATTGAGAATTGGAATCCTTGTACTTGATCGCATCAAGGATATCTATCCCATTGTCGTTCCAGTAGGTTCCTGATATGTCTGAGATCCCTTTTACGGTAACCCCCCTTTCCGAAAGGAGGAGGGCCGCATTTGCTCCTACATTGCCAAAACCCTGAACCACACAGGTGGCCTTGGTGGGAACCATATTGAGTTTTTCCATAGCGGCCAGGGCAGATACCATCACACCACGACCTGTGGCGGCGACCCTTCCAAGGGAGCCACCCAAAACCAGTGGTTTTCCTGTGACAACAGCATTGACTGTCATACCCTGCGCTCTTGAATACTGGTCCATCATCCAGGCCATTTCTCTTGGTCCCGTGCCCATATCGGGAGCGGGGATATCCCTATCCGGGCCAAATACATCCAACATGGCAGCGGTATAGGCCCTAACCAATCGTTCAACCTCTCCTGAGGACATCTCTCTTGGATTGCATTTCACACCACCCTTCGCTCCTCCATAGGGAATATCTACGACGGCACATTTCCAGGTCATCCAGGCTGCAAGAGCCTTTACCTCATCGATATTGACACCGGGATCAAATCTAACCCCACCCTTGGATGGGCCCAGTATGCTTGAATGAACCACCCTATGACCTTCGAAAACCTTAAGGCTTCCGTCATCCATGGTCACGGGCAGATGCACCGAAACCTGTTTTGTTGGGCTTTTTAAAACATTGTATATCTCCTCTTCAAGTCCAAGGATCTGGGCCGCAACCGAGAATCTTGACATCATGGATTCGAAGGGATTTTTTACATCCTTAATTGGAGCAGGTTCTATATATGCAGCCATTTATTTTCCAGATTCCTGGCCTCAAAATTAATTCTATTTTGAACTTTGAGATTAAACAAACTCAATAAAAAATGTCAAAAAGGGTGCAGAGACCAACAATCCGTCAAAGCGATCCAGAAAACCTCCATGACCGGGAAGTCCGGTTCCGGAATCTTTGATCTTCAGGCTTCTCTTAAAAAGCGACTCCACAAGGTCACCATAACTACCCATTATGACCAGGATCACAGCTATCACCATCCATTTCCACAACTCAAATTGAAGCATGAACACCGACAAAGCATAGGCCATTAACATCGCGAGAACAAGACCTCCAAGGAATCCCTCCCAGGTCTTCTTTGGTGAGATCCTCTCAAATAACTTTCGGTTCCCAAATACTTTACCGGCGAAGTAAGCCCCTGTATCACTGGCCCAAAGCAACAAGAAGGTCCCCACCATTATTTTCCAATGGTATTCGTTGTCCAGAAATGCCACCCACGTCAATAGGGCAAATGGTAATGCCACATATACAACGCCTAGTATTGTATATGCGATATTGGTAAATGGCTTCAGCTCTTTTTGGTATAGCTTTATTATGAAGATCAGACTGATCAAAGGAAAAAGAACAAGAAAAAACTCTGTGGGAATTAAACCCATCCGAATAAGGAAAGTCAAAAGGATCAGAATATTTCCAATAATTGTTCCGTAGGTCTTCAGGGGGAATTTCCCATCCACACCTGCCAGTAGATAAAATTCGACTTGGGTCGCTGTGGAGAGAAAAAGGATTACGACCAGGAAACTCCAGGAACTCCAGTAGATCAGGGTGATCATAAGAGCGGAGCCCAGTATCCCGACCAGGAGCCTCTGTTGAAGATTGTTTAGCTTATTCAAACTTTATCTCCTTTTCAATAAGTTTTATCGCTACCAAAACCCTGTCAGGGGAAACATGGACCTCATAATTCCCAAAATGATAGTTGGAATCCTTTTTATTTATCAGGACCGGGCTGAGCGAGTTTTCTTCCAACTTAGCCCTGACGATCTCAGCCCTGTAGGGGTCGCTTGATTTATATACCGCCTGCCAGTTCTTCATTTTGACCTGGGTCTTTTTGCAAAATTTGTTTCCGCAATACAAAGAACAAGAAGCCTGCAAGAACAAGTGAACTCAGAGCTTCAAAAAAAGTGATGTCGATCTCTCCGGCAATGTCGAGATCAATATAACCTAACTTATAGAGGCCGGCCAAAACAAGGCTAAAAGCGTTATTAACAAAATGGCCAAAGATGGGGATAAAAAGATTTCCCGACCAATGATAAAGGTATCCGAAGACCATGCCGAGGATCAGGCGTGGCAGCAAGCCTGAAATCTGAAAATGAAAGGCCGCAAAAATCAACGAGCTAATGAATATGCCAGCAAAAGCCCCACCGGTAAGTTTGATCAGGTAGGGTTGGAAGTAGCCACGAAAAACCAACTCTTCTCCTATGGCAGGTAGAATGGACATAATAATTATGGCCAGCAAAAACTCAGAGATCGAGTCAAAATCGATAAAAAAAGCCGCCATTTCATCATACTGGCTATCCAATGCGGAGATGCTTTCAGCCAAACCCTTCAGTGATTCTGGCCAGACCTCAGGATTGAATAATTCCACTGTCCCCGCATTGAATGGCATCAAGACAATTACCAGTAGGCTAAGGGCCAATAAAATAACCGGTCCCCCACCCGGAAAATTGACAAGGTCTGAAGGCCTGGTAGGATCGAAGTATTTTGAGAAGAAATAGGGAGTAATAATAAAGGTGATTATGGCAATCACCCCCTGCATTAGCATCATGATGGAACGGCTCCCTTCAACCAACTGAGGAGATTCAATGATCCTGACCAAGATATCAAAATCAAACCCTGTAAAGGGTAAAGCAAACAGGAATGCAATGAAGTTCCCAATGAACATTCCAGCAAGAAGCATTCCTGTAAATACAAGCAGACTTGTCCAGTTTATGGTTTCCTTTTCCGGAGTTGCTTCCATTAAATTGGATTAAGGAGTAATTTTGCGGCAAAATAAAGCATTTGGTTAAGATCGGTACCATAGAACTTGGAGACTTCCCGCTCCTTCTTGCTCCCATGGAGGATGTTAGCGATCCCCCATTCAGGGCGGTATGCAAAGAAGAGGGTGCTGATCTGATGTACACGGAGTTCATTTCATCCGAAGGCTTGATCAGAGATGCGGCCAAAAGCGTTCAAAAGCTCGACATTTTTGAATACGAGAGGCCTATCGGGATCCAGATCTTTGGGGACAAGATCGATGTGATGAGGGAAGCCGCTGCGCTGGCCGAAGCCGCCGGCCCGGACCTTATCGATATCAACTATGGCTGCCCGGTAAAAAAGGTTGTTTGCAAGGGAGCTGGCGCTGGGATACTTCTGGACCTGCCCAAAATGCAAAGAATGACAGAGGAGATCGTGAAAAATTGCAATCTGCCTGTTACTGTGAAAACCCGACTTGGATGGGATCACAGCAATATCAACATCCAGGAATCAGCAAAAAGACTTCAGGATGTCGGAATACAAGCCCTGACCATCCACGGCAGGACCAGGAAACAGATGTATAAGGGAGAAGCGGATTGGAACCCTATCTCTGAGGTGAAAAACAATCACGAGATCCGCATTCCCATTTTCGGGAACGGTGACATCGACAGCCCCCAAAAAGCAAAGGAATACAGGGCGAAATATGATGTGGATGGAATTATGATCGGCCGCGCATCCATAGGATATCCCTGGATCTTCAATGAGATCAAGCAGTACCTGAAAGAGGGGACCACTCCTCCCCCGCCTACCATCAAGGAACGTGTAAGAGTTTGCCTGAAGCATTTTGATTTTTCCATCGAATGGAAGGGAGAAAAACTCGGGGTTCTGGAAATGAGAAGGCATTATTCCCAATATTTCAGAGGTATCCCCCATTTCAAACCGGTCAGGACTGAGTTGGTTGAGCTGGTTGACCCTAATGCAATTCGCGAAAAACTTCAGATGATCTCAGAAACCTTCACGGAGGAAGAGATCCTTGTCTGAAAAACCTAACTCACAAAGTACTATAGGCTGGAAAGCCTGGTTCTTACTGATCTTCTTGGCGATCATTTGGGGATCATCCTTTATAATGATAAAAAGAGGGCTTGACCATTTCTCCCCTGTGCAGGTGGCATCCATAAGGATCTTTGCAGCCGCCTTGCTCCTTTCCCCTCTTTCTATTCCAGCAATTGGAAAGATCAAGACGAGGCTCTGGCCACCAATGCTGGTAGTGGGAGCATTGGGAAGTCTATTTCCCGCCTTTCTCTTCGCAACAGCTCAATCCCAGATCCCAAGTTCAATGGCGGGCATATTAAATGGATTGACGGCGGTTTTTGCATTGGTTGTTGGTGGGCTTTTTTTCAACCAGGGATTTCAGAAGAATAGGCTATTTGGGATACTGCTTGGGTTCATAGGCTGCGGATTTTTGATCTTTCTCAGGTCTGATGGCCAGCTCGGAGAATTTAATTTTTATGCCCTTTTGATCGTCCTGTCAACCCTTTGCTACGGAACCAGTGTAAATGTGGTCAATCGCTACTTTAGGGAATATCCTGCAAAGGTCACCTCCTCGGTGACCCTATTGTCTGTTGCTCCCTTTGCAATAGTTCTTGGACTTTGTTCAGAGGTTCCGCAAACGATCATGGGAAACCCCGAAGCCATGCCCTCCCTCATGGCGATCCTTTTCTTGGGGTTTTTCTCTACGGGTATCGCGCTCCTTTTGTTCTATAAACTCCTGCAGCTTTCCAATCCCATTTTCGGTAGTTCCGTCACCTATCTGATCCCTATCGTGGCTTTGATTTGGGGTGTGGCCGATGGAGAGGCTATGTTCTTTTTCTACTTTGTTTCAATGGCCCTCATCCTTTTGGGGGTCTATTTCATCAGCAGGCGCTGAAATATCCTAATTTTAAAAATCAATGGGATTCTCAATCCTCGATATAGGATAAAGCATATACTCTGGTTCCGAATAGGGACTTTCGTCGAAGATGAAAATGTATTGTAGTGTGGGGTTGCCAGCAAATTCCTCATCTTCTTTCATCTTCTTGTCAAATTTAGCTCTGACTTCTGGGTTTTCCTCTAGAAACTTCTCTGCATAAGAGTCAAAAACGTAGGTGCTGAACCATTCTTGGCGTTGAAGTACCTGATCAAAATAATTCCACCTGAAGTATGAATCTGTAGCCCGGGGCTCCAGGGTTTCGATGATGAAACGAACCTTTTCCTGATCGCAAAGCACCAATAGGTCCTCTTTTTCAAATTTTCCCCTGGCAACCAATTCTTCGGTCTCTACTTGCCAATGGTAATAATGTCCACCGCTGATCCTCCTTGAGGTTTCAATTTTCGAGATCTTGTAGTGGGTCACCTGATCTACCGAAAGATCGGTTTTCAATTTCTTTACTTCCACCCCATTTCTTTTCAACTCCTCCGCAAGCTCACTCCAAGCAAAAGGGATCAGGTATGCGAAGGGCTTGCTTACCGAATCAACCACCTTGTATCTTTTCCAATAAGGTATCTCTTCCTCCCAAGGCTTTTCTCTATCATATACCCAGACCGTATCTCCTGTAACCTGACTTATCGTAGGAACTTTCTCGTATCCTTTGAATTCAAGACTGCCCTGTTGATCCTTATCCAGGGTCCATTGGATGGGAAAGCTCTTTTTGCCTTGGATTAGTGAGGCGGATCCAGATCTGGCTTCTTTGATCTCCTTACGGTATTTGAGGGCCATAGTCCCAAAGTCAAGGAGGAACTCAAACGTGGAATAAACCCTTTCCTTGAAATCCTTGAGCATGTGATTCTCCAGCATGAACCCTATGCACCCATGTAAGGCCGCATATCCCGTGGAATACCTGGGACTATCATAAAACTGCGAATATCCATCCTTGGGATCCCCCCTGAAGACATTGACATAGGGGATCATTTCATGACCTGCCTTTTTCATTCTTTGGTAAAGGAAAGGTTCCAGAGATTCCTCCAACAATTCCTTCTGAGGGGGAGGAAGCTTATCTGAGGTTGTCGCAAGGAGAGTATTGGTATAGGTGTAATCGGCTCCATTGCTGACATGGGTGTCCAGAAACAGATCCGGATCCCAATCTTTGAACAGCTTATGGAATAATCTTGTGTTCCTTGAGTCTGCCTTGATAAAATCCCGGTTCAAGTCCAGGTTTCTTCCGTTTCCTCTGGACCCATAAGAGCTCGGTCCATTTTGATTAGCCCTTCTAAAGGGTGACTGGTTTTTGCAACCCCCGACATTATAAACAGGAATAACCACAAAGATCAGGTCCTTGTATTCCTTCATACCCTCCTGGGAACCCAAAATGACATCAAAAAACATCATGCCGGCATCGATCCCGTCCGGCTCTCCCGGATGGATCCCATTCATGATCATCACGACAATTTTATCTTTTCTGCTTGGATGTCTGGGATCAAAGGTCAGGTCCTGGGAAACGATAAAGGCATGGAGAGGATCCCCGGCATCTGAGAGTCCCAGATCCAACAATTTTGCCTGGCTATACTTCTCATCCAGGGTTTTGTAATGATTTATGATCTCCTGGTAGGTAGCGGTATTCTTACCATCGGAAAGTTCAAAAGGGGTCTTGAACTTGGTCTCGAAATACATCTGCCCCAGAACCATGGATGGAACAGCGGAGATCATGCCCATAGTAATTGCAATAAAAAAGGACTTCATGTTTCTCAGTGCTTAGATTAGGCTTATTTTGCCAAAAATGGCCACCCAAAAGAATAAAAATATTTGAAGATCGCATTTTGCATCAATACTGCCTGGAACATCTATAATTTCCGGAAAGACCTGATCCTGGAGTTCCTTTCCAATGGGGATGAGGTTCATTGCATAGCCCCGCCAGATGGATTTGAGAAGGATCTAAAAGATTTGGGCTGTCATTTTCATCCAATCGAACTAAGCGCCAAAAGCAGCAATCCCTTCAAAGATCTCAAATTCGCAATGGACCTTAGCTCCATCCTTATTTCCATTAAAGCGGATGTATTGTTGAGCTATACCATAAAACCCAACATTTATTCAAGTCTTTTCTTTTCAAGGCATCAGGTTCCCATCATCGCGAACATATCAGGGCTGGGCACAACCTTTATCAGGAATAATCTAACCTCCTTTTTTGCCAAAAAACTGTACAGAGTATCCCTAAAAAGGTCAAAAAGGGTCTTTTTCCAGAATGTTGATGATTTGGAGTTATTCCAGGAATTGGGACTGGTAAATACCGAAAACATAGACCTGGTCCCCGGATCTGGTATCGATCTTGCATATTTTGATCCACAAGTTGTAGAAAAGGTTCATAATGAGGGGTTTACCTTCCTTATGCTATCCCGAATTATATATGACAAGGGAATAAGGGAATACATGGAGGCGGTAAAAAAAATGAGAGAGCAAGGACTGGGTTTTGATGCCATCCTTTGTGGAAAGATCGAGAATGATTCCAAACTTGGTCCTGATAAAGATGAACTTGAAAAAATGGCCAAGGATTCCGGGATCGTCCTAATGGAATTTTCAAAGGAGGTCAGGGAATTAATTGCTAGCTCGGATTGTGTAGTGCTTCCCAGCTACAGGGAGGGGCTGCCCAAAAGCCTATTGGAGGGAGGGGCTATGGCCAAGCCCCTGATCAGCTGTGATGTTCCAGGTTGTAGAGAGGTGGTAAAAGATGGCTCAAATGGTTTCCTTTGCAGTCCCATGGACGCAGGGAGCCTGGCTGAGAAGATGAAAAAGCTATTGAGCCTGGATCGAAGTGAATTGGAGGCCATGGGCCATAGGTCAAGAGAAATTGTGGGCAGGAATTTTTCAAAGGAAATAGTTATCAAAAAGTACAAGGAGGCAATAAAGGCCATCTGCTAAGTTCCAAATGGAGATAATTGAAACCGGAATTGAAGGGTTGATCGAGATCCACCCTAGGGTATTCCCCGATGAGAGGGGAAGATTTTTTGAAGCATGGAATACAGAACGTTTCAAAAAGGCAGGTTTGGATCTGGATTTCGTCCAGGACAACCATAGCTATTCAAAAAAAGAGGTTTTGAGAGGCTTACATTTTCAGAATCCACCCCATAAACAGGGAAAACTTGTTTTTGTGATCAGGGGCAAAGCATTGGATATTGCTGTGGATATTAGGAAGGGCTCACCTACTTACGGTCAGCATGAGAGATTTATTCTTGAAGGCGAAAGGGGGAATATGGTCTATATACCCCCCGGGTTTGCCCATGGGTTTGTCACTTATGAAGAGACAAACCTCACCTATAAATGCACAAATTTTTATAACAAAGAATCGGAATCCGGCATCATATGGAATGACCCCGACCTCAACATAGATTGGGGCATAGAAAACCCCATTGTATCTGAAAAGGATTCAATTTTGCCGAAGTTTTCAGAATTTAACAGTCAATTCTGATGAATCCAGTCCAAAGAATATACCTGACACTATTCATTTTTGGTCTCATCACCGGATGCAAGACCTACAAGTCTAATGTCATGTTCAGGGTCAAAGACTTTGAAAATGATCCAAAGATCGCGGAACAGCTTAAGCAAGCTGAAAAGAATTACAGGATGAAGGTCAATGACAAGATCGACCTCATCGTTGAAACAAATGGAGGCGAAGCCCTGATTGATCCCAATAGACAGATGAGAATAGAGATGGCGGGTGGAGTAGGAAATCAGGGGGCACAACAGCAACAAGATCTTTTCTACCTTGTCCAAAAGGACGGCAGGGTGAACTTCCCGATGGTTGGATTCGTGAAAGTGGAAGGGCTTACCGTTAGAGAACTGGACTCTGCCCTTGTTAAAGAGTATGAAAAGTTTTATGAAAAGCCTTTTGTAAAAACCACTGTTGTCAACCGAAGGGTCTTTGTTTTCCTTGGGCAGGTGGCAACGGTAGTCCCTCTTGATAACGAGGATATGACGATTATCGAGGCCATAGCCAGAGCAGGGGGAATGAATGATGATACCAAAGCAGAGAAAGTCAGGCTGATCAGGGGCGATCATTCTAATCCATATGTCGAGGTTATTGATCTTACGACCATTCAGGGTTACCAAACCGCCACCATGCAGGTTCGGTCTGAGGATATCATATATGTAGAACCTGTGAGAAGGGTTGCAAATGAAGCCATTAGGGATGTTACTCCGCTATTGACTTTTGCAACCAGCTTATTAGCAATTGCTTTATTAATTGCAAGCATAAACCAGTAAAATGGAATCCGGGAAATCAGAACGCCAATTGCTCCAATCAGGATTGCCGAACAAAGGCCTGGTAGGTGACTTGGATTTTCCCAAATTCTGGCAGATTCTCCTAAAAAGTTGGCTGTTCATTTTGGTTTTCCTTTCACTTGGAATTGGAGGAGCATGGGTTTTTCTCAGGTATACTGTGCCCCTTTATGAATCCTTTTCAATTCTCAAGCTTGATATCAAAAGCGATTCGGGGGTTTTGGGTCTGGATAAGGTTTCAGGCCAGGGGACCAGCTCTAATGTTCTTAGTGGAGAAGTGGAGTTGATCAAGTCAGATCTGATCCACAATCTGGTAATCGATTCCCTGGATGATCTTCATATTTCTTATTACGCCAAGGGTAAGATAAAGGACGAGGAAAAATTCAGGGCTTCACCATTCAGAGTGGAGGTTTCAAACCTAAAAAACCCTCCCTATGATGTGCCTATTTATATCACTATTATCGATAAAACCACATTTGAACTTGAGCTTGAGGGGAGATCCTCTGGTGAGAACAGGTTCAGGTTTGGAGAATTGATCCATGGGGAAAATGCCGATTTCAGGATCAACATTAAAGATGTAAACCAGGAGGAGTTCAACTCTGAGGGCTATTATTTCATATTGAATAGCAGGAATGCCCTTTTGAAATATCTGAGAGAAAATCTGAATGTGGAGATCCTGAATCCCAATGCAAACACAATCCGAATCTCTTTTGTAGATCCCAATCGTTCCAAGGCAAAGGAGATCGTCAGGACCATTAATGGTGTATACCTTAGCGAGACCCTGGCCCAAAAGAACAAGGCCTCTTCGCAAACCATCAATTTCTTAAATCAGCAACTCCAACGGACCGACAGCCTGTTGGCCAATTCTGAAAAGGAAATGGAGGACTTCATCCGGAGCCACCGGACAATAAATATCCTTGAGGAGGTTGACCAGACAAACATCGAGATCGAGCAACTCAATGCCGAGATCGAGGCTACAAGAATGGAGATCAAATGGATCCAGAGTTTCGAATCAAAAATGAATGACATCGATACTCTAGGGGTATATGTGGACGTTGGGATCTTCCCTTCAGAAGGTCTCAGAAAAGCTTCAAATGATCTTTATGATGCTGCCCAGGATTTTAACAGGGTCCGTTATTCTTCAAAAAATACCACGCTGGTTTATCAACTGAAAAAAGAAAAGTATGAAAATGCTCAATCGGCGATCTCAACCATAGTCCTTGAAGAAAAAGATCAACAGCTGGACAAACTGAAAAAACTGAACGAAAAGTCGCGGGCATTGGAGGCCCAGCTGGCAAGCCTGCCTGAAAGGAGAACCGAATACAACAGATTGAAAAGGTATTATGACCTGAACGAAAAATTCTACCTCCTTCTGATGGACAAAAAAGCGGAGTATGGGATCTCAGAGGCTGGAACAGTTCCGGAATTCCAGATCCTCTCGGGCGCGAACCTTCCATCTCAGCCGATTTCTCCAAATGCGATCAATGCCTACCTTGCCGGTTTTGGTGGAGCCTTTGCACTAAGCCTGATCTTTGTGTTTCTGAGGTTCCTAACTCATAATACCTTCGATACCATTGAGGAGATAGAGAACATCACCAGTACACCTATTATTGGTTCTGTTCCTGTCAAAAAGAAAATGGAAGGGGGGCATTCAAAGCTCATAGTTCATGAAAATCCAAAATCTGGGATATCTGAGGCTTTTAGGACGATCAGAACCAACATGGAGTTCATTTCTCCAAATGGGGAAAACAAATTGATATCCATTTCTTCGACTGTTTCAGGTGAAGGTAAAACCTTTGTTGCTGCAAACCTTGGAGGTATTATTTCTATGTCCAATAAGAAAGTAATCATTCTGGATCTGGACATGAGAAAACCGAAGGTCCACTTGGTATTTGACGGTAAAAACGAACTTGGAATGAGCAATATCCTGATCGGGAAGAATACCTTTCAGGATTGCCTGAAGACCACTGAACTTGAAAATCTGTTCTATATTCCTTCAGGGCCAATCCCTCCTAATCCGTCGGAACTTATCCTATTGAAATCCTTCGATCAACTTCTGGATGACCTTGCGAAGGAATTTGACGTTATCATAATGGACTCTCCTCCCGTTGGATTGGTTACCGATGGGGTACTATTGATGAAAAGGGCCCATATTCCCATGTATGTGGTCAGGGCTCAGTTTACGCGAAAAGGCTTCCACAAGGTCCTGGAGACCTTGACACAACAGAATCAGATCCGCAATCTCTCAATAATATTCAATGGCCAGCTTCCACGAAAAGGCGCTAAATATGGCTATGGATATGGTTATGGGTCAGGGTACTATGAAGAGAAGGAGAGTAAGGGTTTCCTGGGGTTTTTTAGCTAAAGGATGTTCGGTTTAATAAAGAAAAAAGCTTCCCCCCTGGCTTTTCTAAAAACCCTGAAAACAGATTTTCATTCACACCTCATCCCTGGAATTGATGACGGGGTCACCTCCATGGAAGAATCTCTTGAGATCGCAAAAAAATTTAGTGACCTAGGTTTTGAGCATATCATTACTACTCCTCACATTTACCCAGGTGTTTACAATAATGATCCCCAAATCATAAAAAATGGATTTGAGCAGGTAGTGAATTTTTATCAGAAGAATGATCTGAATATTAAATTCTCGGTGGCTGCTGAATATTATGTTGATGAGGTATTCTTGAATAATCTGAAGGAGGATCAGGAGCTTTTGACTTTTGGCAAAAACTACCTCCTATTGGAAACAGCCTTTCATGAGCCTCCAATGATCTTTGATGAAGTCATATTCCTTTTAAAGAGTCGCCAGATAACACCGATCTTCGCTCACCCTGAGAGGTATGCCTATCTTCAGGCCAGACCTGATATGGCAGGTGAGTTTCTGAAAAAAGGCCTGGTGTTCCAATTGAATTATTTATCTCTGCTGGGTTATTACTCCGAGAGGGTGAGGGATGTAGCCATCAAATTCCTTAAAGCCGGAAGCTACTCCTTTATTGGCTCTGATTGCCATAAACCTTTGCAAGCTGAGCTTCTGAGTTCGCCGCTGCCAAAGAAAACGCTGGATTTATTGTCAGAGGCAAGCTTCCTAAATCCTTCTTTGAAATGAGATCAGCATTGATCACAGGAGCAACAGGCCTGGTTGGGTCCTGGTTAGCAAAAGATCTTGTGGAGAATGGCTACAATGTTACAGCAATAAAAAGGGGATCGAGTGTAATCCCCTCCCTGCTTAAGGAGCTGGACATAGACTGGCAGGAAGCTGATCTTCTGGATCCTCTTCAGATGGAAAAAGTGGTGGAAGGGAAAGAGCTCGTTGTCCATGCCGGAGCCATTGTGTCGTTTAAGAAATCCGAAAGAGAGGCCATGTATGAGACCAACATGACGGGAACGGAAATCCTGGTCGACCTTGCATTGGAAAAGGGGATAGAATACTTTCTACATATCAGCTCGGTAGCAGCTGTAGGAAGGTCATTGAATTCGAGCTTGATGACCGAGGAAAGCCCCTGGGAAGACAATAAGCTGACCTCACACTACTCAAGGTCCAAATATCAAAGTGAAAAGGAGGTTTGGAGGGGATTCTCTGAGGGTCTTAGGGGAGCGATCTTAAATCCCTCCGTTGTATTGGGCCCTGCTGGATGGGATAGATCCAGCGCCCGGATCATCGGATATGTGTGGAAAGGGAAAAAATTTTACTCCGGTGGGTTCCTGAACCTTGTGGATGTAAGGGATGTTTCAAAGGCGGCACTTATAATGATCGAGAAAAGGATACATGCAGAAAGGTATATCTTGAGCGCAGCACATTTTTCATATGATAAATTCTTTGGAAGGGTTGCAAAATGTCTGAACCGAAGCGCTCCCAGATTCAAAATTGGAAAGACCCTCGCGTGGCTGGCGAAGTGGCCGGAAAATGCCTTGACCTTTTTGATAGGAAAAGACCCTCTTTTGACAAGAGAAATGATAAATAATTCATTTTCTTCGCACGAATTTTCTTCCGGTAAGATCAAGAATCAATTGGGTTTTTCGTTTATTTCGGTAGAGGATTCGATCGATTGGGTATGCAAGGAAATGCTTGATCTTAATGTGGATAAAAAAGCATTGCCAAAACAATAGCCCTTTTCGGTAATAATTATTTTGCATAGAAAGAACCGTGGGATATGGAATTTGAAGGTCCTGAAAATAGTCGCGATCAGAAGCTTATAGTTGAGCTTTATGAAAAGGAGTTAGGGAGTGGCACAGTACCATTCTTTGATGTCTCAGAATTCGAATCTATCATTTCGTATTACCAGGGACTTGGGAAACTGAAGAAGGCCATAAAGGCAGGACAGATCGGGATAGAACAACACCCATTTTCTCTTGATCTGATGCTCTCTAATGCCCAAATGTTGGTGAGCGCCGGAGAGTCAGTAAAAGCCCTTGATATCCTTGAAAAAGCAGAAAGCCTTTATCCCAATGACTCCGACCTTCTTTTTGTCTTTGGTTCGATCTATTTACAAAGTAAAAAACTCGAAAAGGCAAGCGAATACTTTGAAACCCTGGAAAGGGTCACTGATGAACCGGACGAAACCCTTTTTAATATCGGTTTCTCTTATCAGATCAATGGGTATCCTGACAAAGCAATAGAGTTTTATAAGCGTTCACTGAACGAGAACCCCGAACATGAGGATGCACTTGACGAATTACTTTATAATCTGGAGGTGCATCAAAAACTAAAGGAGGAATTCCCATACTTTGAAAAATTCGTAGAGGAAAATCCTTACCTGGGTTCAGCATGGTTCAACCTGGGGCTGGTCTTCAAGAAAATGGAGCGGCCTCTTAAGGCAAGACAAGCATTCGAATATGCTTATCACCTTGACCCGGACAATACAGAGGCCCTCTTCCAACTTGGAGAGGTAATGATGACCCTCGCACTACATGAAAAAGCTTTGGACTGTTTCCACATGGTTTTGGAAGCTGAAGAAGGTGATTACGATGCATACCTGAACATCGGGCACTGCCACTTGCAATTGTTTGAGTTCAACAAGGCCATAAGCAATTACAAAAAAGCCCATGCGATGGATCAGGGGCAGGGAGATCCATGGTTCTTCATAGGGAAGATCATGGAAGCCCAGGAAAAATGGCTGGAAGCAGCACACTTTTTCAGAAAGGCCTCTCAGATGGAATCCGATAAGGACCATTATTTTTCCCATTTGGCTGCAGCTGAACATCATCTGGGGAATTTCAACGCTGCTCAAGACGCATATGAACAGGCATTGATACTTAATCCAGAGTCACCCGATATCTACAGACATTTTGGGGAGTTCTATTTGGATCAGGGACTTTATAAGGAAGCCATCGATGTTCTAAAGAAAGGAACCTGGGAATTTCCAGAGGAATCGATCCTCCATTACGAATTGGTGATAGCCCAATACAACGCCGGAGAGGCAAAAGAGGCCTTATTGAACCTGGAAAGCGCATTGGAACTTGACTACCAAGGTCATAAGATCCTCTTCAAATACTTTCCTGATCTGGATGAGAACAGAGCGCTAAGCGAATTGATAAAGAATTATAGAAAACAAGGATGAACTATAGTCTGAACAATATCCCTGAACGGACCAAAAAGCCAAGGCAGCATGGCTTCACCATGGCCATGGACAAAGGTCTAAGCCCCAGAGAAGTTGAAAACTTCCTGGACGTAAGCGCTGAGCATGTAGACATTGTGAAGCTTGGATGGGCTACTTCATATGTAACTCCAAAACTCAAGGAGAAACTTGAGGTATACGACCGTTTCGATATCCCGGTTTATTTTGGCGGAACCCTATTCGAGGCATTTGCCATCAGGAACCAGATCGATGACTATAAAAAGGTCCTGGAGAAATACAACCTCAAATATTGCGAGGTTTCGGACGGTTCGATCGACCTGCCCCATGATGAAAAGTGCAAATACATTGAAGACCTTTCAAAGTATGTGACCGTACTTTCAGAGGTGGGATCAAAGGACGCCGAAAAGATCATTCCCCCCTACCGCTGGATACAACTCATGCAGGAAGAGCTTGACGCAGGAGCCTGGAAGGTCATAGGAGAAGCCAGGGAGAGTGGAAATGTGGGTCTTTTCAGGTCCACCGGTGAGGTTCGTTCAGGACTGGTTCAGGAGATCCTGACCAAAATTCCATTTGAAAAGATAATCTGGGAAGCTCCCCAAAAAGCTCAACAGGTCTGGTTCATAAAGCTTATTGGTCCAAATGTGAACCTTGGAAACATCGCCCCTCAGGAGATCATACCTCTCGAAACCATAAGGCTGGGACTAAGGGGGGACACATTCAATGAATTCCTAAAAGATCAAAACTGATCCTTGAAAGAACATCTTAAGATCCTTCTTAAAGGCATGGCCATGGGTGCTGCAGATGTGGTGCCCGGGGTAAGTGGTGGAACCATTGCATTTATTACCGGTATCTACGAACGCTTGCTTGCAGCATTGAGTAGCATAGACCTTGGGGCCTTGAACCTTATCCTGAAAGGAAAGATCAGGGAATTCTGGGATAAAGTTGATGGGAACTTCCTTCTCGCCCTTTTCATAGGGATTTTGATCAGTATTGTGAGTCTGGCCAAGGGCCTGACATGGCTGCTGGAAAACAAACCCATTCTGATCTGGTCCTTCTTTTTCGGATTGATCATGAGTTCTTCGTTCTTTGTAGGACGGAGTATTCCACAGTGGAATGGAGGGATCGTTATAAGCCTGATCGCTGGGGCGGCAATCGCCTATTTTATCACCACAGTATCCCCAGCACAAGGACCTGAGGGACTTTGGTATATTTTCATTTCAGGAATGATCGCAATTTGTGCGATGATCCTTCCTGGGATTTCGGGAAGCTTTATCCTCTTATTGCTGGGTTCATATTCCATGGTGCTTGGAGCTGTTGGAGGGTTGGCGGAGGACCCAGTGAATGCCCTGATCACCATTGGTGTATTCGCGGTTGGGGCGATCATCGGGCTGCTATCCTTCGTCAGGATCTTGAATTTCGTTTTCAAAAAAGCCCATGATCAGACCATAGCCGCGCTAACAGGTTTTATGATCGGTTCACTGAATAAGGTATGGCCATGGAAGCAAACGGTTGAAACAACCTTGAATCGCCACGGGGAAGAGATCCCATTGATCCAAAAGAACCTATTACCCCAAACCTTTGAGTCGCTTACCGGTCAACCAGCAGAGTTTGGATGGGCATTGGCTCTTATGATCATTGGAGTGGTTCTGGTATGGTTGCTGGAGACCTTTGGGAATTCAAACCAGGAAGGATGAAACTTGGCCTCTTCGGCTTCCCACTTGGGCATTCCTTCTCCCAAGGGATATTCAAAAAAATTTTTGAGATCAATGGAATAGAAGCGGGTTCATATCAGCTATTCCCCATTGAAGATCCTTCAACGATCATGGCCGAAGCCCTTAATAATCAGCTTCAGGGCTTTAATGTCACTATCCCTCATAAAACCCAGATAATCCCATTCCTCGATGAACTTGATGATGCAGCAAGATCACTTAATGCGGTCAATACGGTTAAGATCAGGAATGGGAAAGCCAAAGGATTCAATACCGATCATATTGGCTTTTCCAGGTCCCTGTCGGGTATCGAATTCCAATCACGGAAAGCATTGATCCTGGGAAGTGGAGGCAGCAGTAAGGCTGTGGCTTATGCCCTTAAGGAAATGGATTGGGAATTTAAGATCGTATCGAGAATGGGTACCGAGGGAAATTTTAACTATTCAGAACTCCCTGAGGTCGAGTTGGACGATATATCCCTGGTCGTTAATTGTACACCACTGGGAATGCATCCGGAGATCAAGACTTATCCTGAGATCCCTTTTCAGAGATTAAGCCCCGACACACTTCTCTATGATCTGGTGTACAATCCTGAGATCACAACATTTCTAAAAAAGGGAGAAGAATTCGGGCTGCGGACGAAGAACGGTCTGGAGATGTTAATTTTGCAGGCCCAGGAATCCTGGGAGATCTGGAAAGCATAACGTGGGATTCAAACTTAATTCTGATTTCGACCCTACCGGGGATCAGCCCGAGGCTATAAAACAGCTGGTAAACGGACTAAAGGCCAATGAACCGGCTCAGGTTCTTCTTGGTGCAACTGGAACCGGAAAGACTTTCACCATGGCCAATGTCATTGCCCAAAACGACAAGCCTACCCTGGTTTTGAGTCATAATAAAACCCTTGCCGCCCAGCTTTACGGGGAATTCAAATCTTTCTTTCCAGACAATGCCGTAGAATATTTTATCTCCTATTACGACTATTACCAACCGGAGGCTTATTTGGCGGTGAACAACCTATACATAGAAAAGGACCTGAGCATAAATGAGGAGATCGAAAAGCTCCGACTTAGCGCCACCAGCTCACTTCTTTCCGGAAGAAGGGACGTGATCGTGGTTGCTTCGGTATCCTGTATCTATGGTATAGGAAATCCGGATGAGTTTGGAAAAAATGTTCTCCCTCTGGAGGTCGGCCAGCTTTTTTCACAAAAAGAGGTTTTGCTGAGCCTGGTAGAGATCCTTTATTCAAGATCACATGGAGAGCTGAAAAGAGGAAGTTTTAGGGTCCAGGGTGACACCATCGATATTTATGTTGCATACGCGGATTTCGCATATCGCCTCATCTTTTGGGGTGACGAAATAGAGACCATTCAAAGAATTGACCCGGAATCAGGAAAGAAGATCTCGGATGAGGATAAGATCACGATCTTTCCTGCAAACCTATTTGTAACCAGCAGAGAAACAGTTGATTACGCACTTCATGAAATGGAAAATGACCTCGGTACACAGGTTGCCCTCTTTGAATCAGAAAGAAGATTCATGGAAGCAAAGCGCATCAAGGAAAGGACTGAGTTCGACATGGAGATGATCAATGAATTGGGTTATTGCTCAGGAATTGAGAACTACTCCAGGTACTTCGATAGGAGAAGTGCCGGTCAAAGACCATTTTGCCTTTTGGACTATTTCCCTGATGATTTCCTCATGATGATCGACGAAAGCCATGCTACTCTTCCACAGGTAAGGGCGATGTGGGGAGGAGACAGAAGCCGAAAAGAAGCTCTTGTGGATTATGGGTTCAGACTTCCCTCTGCGCTTGATAACAGGCCATTGAGCTTCAATGAATTTGAGTCCATGATCAGCCAAGTGATCTATGTCTCTGCCACTCCTGGAGATTATGAGCTGAGGACATCAGAAGGTGTGATCGTAGAGCAGATCATTAGGCCAACAGGTCTTCTTGACCCTGAGATCGAGGTAAGACCTTCGAAAGGGCAGATCGATGACTTGTTGGAGGAAATAAGACTGCGAATAGAGCAAGGAGACCGTGTACTTGTCACAACCCTAACAAAGAGAATGGCAGAGGAAATGTTCAAGTTCCTTTCCCGACTGGATATCAAGGCCCGGTATATTCATTCGGAAGTAAAGGTCCTTGACCGGACCGAGATCCTGAGAGAGTTGAGGATTGGTGAGATCGATGTTCTGGTGGGGGTAAATTTGCTCAGGGAAGGGCTTGACCTACCCGAAGTTTCCCTTGTGGCGATCATGGATGCAGACAAAGAGGGATTTCTGAGAAACCAACGTTCATTGATACAAACCATCGGTAGGGCTGCCAGAAATGTAAAGGGGAAGGTTTTGATGTATGCCGACAAGGTAACCGACTCGATGAGTTCGGCAATAGAGGAAACCAACAGGAGAAGAAAGAAGCAGGAAGGCTATAATCAGGAACACGGGATCACCCCTAAATCAGTCGAAAAATCAAAGGAGGCCATAATGGAGCAAACCTCCGTTGCGGACAAAAAGAAAATTATCAAGATCTACCGGGAGAATGACAAGCCCAGCTTGGCCGCAGACCCTGTTGTAAAATTCATGCCCAAGGATGAACTGGAAAAACTAGCTGAAAAAACGAGGAAGGAAATGGAAGAAGCCTCCTCCAAACTTGATTTCATTGAGGCAGCCCGTCTTCGGGACGAATGGTACGAGCTGAAGGATCTCATCAACAAAGCATAATGGCAAGGGAAAGAGCGGCCGACCTCATCCCTGAGGATAAAAGGAATTTCAACAGGGAAAATCTGAAAATGATCTTTGGGATCTTCAGGTTCATGCTTCCCTACCGCTGGTATTTTTTCGCCGGTTTGACCACATTGTTCCTCTCTTCTGCCCTGGTCATGTCCTTTCCGTACATCACTGGAAAATTGGTTGATGCGGCCACCGGAAAGGCGGAATGGGTTTTGGAAGATATCGATGAGATCGCCCTTTCACTGATCGGGATCCTAGTCATTCAGGCATTTTTTTCCTATGCAAGGGTCTATTTCTTCGCCCAGGTAAGCGAAAGAAGCATGGCCGATATCCGGAAATCTCTGTTCTCCAAACTGCTCTCCCTTCCTTTCGCTTTCTATGACAGAAAAAGGATCGGAGAACTCCTAAGCAGGATTACGAATGATGTGGCTTTTCTGAAGGAGGCCTTGTCCTTGACCCTGGCTGAGTTCTTTCGTCAGATCACCACCTTCCTTATTGGGATGGGGATCATTCTGTGGGAATCGACCCAACTTACCCTGGTGATGATCTCGGTATTTCCATTGATCGTGATCGGAGCCCTGACCTTCGGGCGGTTCATAAGGAAACTTTCACGCTCAACTCAGGATCAATTGGCGGATACCAATATCGTGGTTGAGGAATCATTGCAGGCGATCAATGTGGTTAAATCGTATACAAACGAAGAATTCGAGTATAAAAGGTACTCTTCCGCTTTGGAGAAAGTCGTTGCATTTGCATTAAGGACCGCCAAGTTCCGGGGAGCATTTTTCTCGTTTGTGATCTTCGGATTGTTCGGGGCAATCGTCCTGGTCCTTTGGTACGGGGCCGGATTGGTAGCAGAAGGAGAAATGACCATCGGTGCCCTGACCTCCTTCATTATTTACACCATGTTTATCGGGGCTTCAGTTGGCGGATTGGGGGATCTTTATGGTCAACTTCAAAAGGCCATTGGTTCCTCAGAACGGATCCTGGAAATCCTTGAGGAAAGCCCGGAAAGCGAAAGTTCAAATGGCAAAAAGGAAAATATCGAAGGAAAGATCGAATTCAGGTGTGTGGATTTCTCTTATCCATCCAGGAAAGAGGTACAGGTTCTGAAGGACATTGATTTCAGCCTTGATCCTGGAAAACGAATTGCCCTGGTGGGACATAGTGGTGCAGGAAAATCTACCATTATCCAGCTATTGCTCAGATTTTATCAGCCTGACAAGGGAAAGATCCTGGTGGATGAACAGGAGATTGCAATGTTGGACCTTCAGGGGTACAGAGCGAACATAGGCTTGGTTCCCCAAGAGATCATTCTTTTCGGAGGAACCATAAAAGAGAACATCGAATATGGAAAACCCGATGCAAGTGATGAAGAGATCAGGGATGCGGCTGAGAAAGCTCAGGCCTGGGAATTCATAGAAACCTTTCCAGAGGGTTGGGATACCATAGTCGGTGATAGGGGAATTAAATTGAGCGGAGGCCAAAGACAAAGGGTTGCCATAGCTAGAGCAATATTGAGGGATCCAAGGATATTGATCCTGGATGAAGCCACCTCATCCCTTGATGCGGCCTCAGAACATCTTGTACAACTGGCATTGGATAACCTTATGAAAGGTAGGACGACCTTGATCATCGCTCATAGGCTTGGAACGATCAGAAAGGCGGACCAGATCCTTGTTCTTCGAAACGGAGAGATCGTAGAATCAGGAAAACATGAAGAACTCACTCTTAATTCAGAAGGGGTGTATTCCAACCTAATCCGGATGCAGCAGGAAGGAATGATAGCTTAAAAACGAAGAATGGTAAATTGTGTATGATCAATTATTTGGTCTATACCATTTACCCTTTGGTCTTTTAAGCCCTTTATCTCCTGAGCATACTCAATCCTTATCTTGATGATAGTCATAACCTTGGGGAAAAAAATTCAAGAGTTTTAACCTCATGAAGGTTCTACTATTTTTATTTTTTCTTTTCGCAACCGCCTTAAGCTACGCACAGGATACAGGGGAATTTGTGGATGCCAGGGATGGCCATCATTATAAAACCGTTAAGCTGGGTGATACCTGGTGGATGGCTGAAAATCTTGCCTTTGACGCTGGTGAAGGAACCTACCTTTATGATTGGCGCTGTATTGAACTCGAGGAGGAAGGAAGAAAATACACCTGGTTCGCTGCCATGCAGGGACAAAAGGTAGAAGGAGCTAGGGGCGTATGCCCTGAAGGTTGGAGACTGCCGACAAAAGAGGATTGGAAGAGCCTGGTTGAACATTTGGGAGGTGAAAAGATCGCAGGAAGAGAATTGAAGGAAGGGGGAGCCTCAAAAATGGAAGTCAAGATCCCCGGTCGAAGGTTTTCCGATGGCTCCTTCCGCGTTGCGCGTTCCGAAACCCACTTTTGGAGCAGTACTTCAACGGGGACCGAAGTCGCCTGGGCATTGATAGTATTCAAGGTCCTGGATCAGAGCAAGGGCTATGAATATCATAAGGAATATGTGAAGTCTGTCCGCTGTATCAAAGAGGAATAAAAAATTGTGACTGGAGAATTGTAAATTATTGATTATAAATCCGTTACGATTAACTAATTATCACTCACGATTTAAGATTACCTCCCAGCCATTCCGGAATGCTCCGGCTTGGTCCTGAAGATCTGGTAGGGAGCGTGGAACTCCATATGATCCCTTGAGCGTAACATCTGGTTCGGGATTTCTGAGTCGGTCATGTAAAGCCATCCATCGCCTCCAAAACTTAAGCCATCTGCCCAAATGATCCTATCATCCTTGACAAGGGTCCAGAGTTTTCCATCCGGTTCCATTACTGCTATGCCCCTATGCTCAACATCGGTGATGTAGATCCTTCCTGCCGTATCGACACTCAATCCATCGCTAAGAGGCTTTTTTCCTATGTAATGGACCTTGGGCTCGGTCTCTCCATCCAGGCCATTTATACAGGCATGAACCTGGACCTTGAATAGCCCGTCATGGGCCATGGCTCCATAATACAACCACTCGCCTTTTGGGTCCAGCGCGATCCCATCTATCCCAGGTTTCAAAGCGATCAGCCCCCCGACGAACTTCATATCCTTTTCAGGATTTCTAATGATCCAGTCCTGAGGAGTGACAGAAGGATCTCCTTCAAGCAGTCTTGTTGAACGTCCAGTTTTTGTATCCAGGATCACCAATGCTGGATTCTTTCCAAAAAAACTGACATCGGCAATGAAGACATACCTTCCGTCATTGGTTACCTGGAGATCATTGAAATACGACCCCTTCTCCGCTATACGCTGTGAAAAAACATGCTCATAGACCATTTCATCGGTTTCCAGATCAAAGGCGCTGACCTTTACTTCGTCAAAGCCATGAAATCCATGATCTATAACCCAAAGGCGATTCATGGGATCGATCACTATCCCCAGGACCTCACCAAAATGGGTATCCTGGAATTTTTGATTCGGATAGGGAACAGCCTCACCATCTTTTACCTCCAATACCTTGTGGTTCTCTGGCCTGGACTCAGGGTGTACCGTAAAAAAGATCCTGTTATCCTTTGATACAGCCACATTCCCCAGGGGTTCATCATATTGAAACGCTATCTCCAGGTCTCTGGGATGCTTTAACGGCTCAGTGCTGAGATCGGGATAATACTCCCCTCCCCCATAGCGCATCCTCGCCAACAGGGCCAGGCCGGCAAAGAAGACGAAGATCATCAACAGGGGAATGACTATACGTTTGATCCAGACATTCATAACTAGGAGATTATACCCAAAAAAGCGACCAAAGGTTTAATTCGAAGCACAAAATACCATATTATTCAAACCCCAAAATAATTCAACTTGGTTATCCCTTCTCAAAGCGAATTCCTTTATTTTTGACTAAGAGGAATTAACCTTGTTGGACACCTTTCGACACCAGGCATGAAATCCGTTCCCTTTGGCTCATTCATTATTCCTTCCAAGTATTGGAAGAAGATATTTTTCAGGTTTTTGATTAGGAACCTATTATGCCTCTTTCCTGCTTTTTTCCTTTTTAATTCTGGTTGGTCGCAGGGATTTGAATTTTTCGGTACCGCACTAAACGGTGGCCCTGCAAATGGCGGCGTTCTATATAAAACAGACAGTATCGGTGAGGACCCTGCTATTGTGGCAAGATTTCCCGAAGATTATGGACATAATCCTTCCAATAAGCTTTGTCTTGCTTCAAATGGAAAATTTTACGGCACCTGTCCTGGAGGGGCACTTTATCAAATTGGGCCGTCCAGCTATACCGAGAAGTGGATATTGTTCGAATACGATGCTTCAACCAAAAAATTTACCATCCTATATGAATTTGGCGACGCTGCATTGGGAAGCGATCCAAACGGACTGATCGAGGTTTCTCCCGGAGTCCTTTTGGGTACAACAAAATATGGCGGAACAACTGGAGGGGGAACGGTTTTCGATTATGATATTGCCAAGGACTCCATTTCAAAAAGGAAGGATTTTGCTACTAACATCAAAAAACCTGTCGGGGTCTTTTTCAAAGCAGCAAGTGGAGCCCTTTATATTCTGACCCAAAGCGGGGGTAGCTTCGGGGGAGGTTCTTTAGCTGTTTACAATTACCAGTCCAATTCTCTTTCATTGGTTAAGTCATGGGGTGTAAGTAGTTATGGAGGCTTGCCCTCAGGAGGATTATTGGAGAGAAACGGAAAATTATGGTTTTTGAATGCTAGAGGAGGAAAAGATGGATTTGGCTCCCTTTGCAGTTACGATTTCAACACAAGTTATCTCGATTCCGTTTTCTTTAATGGCACTTTCATGGGAGGATCCCCAAGCGGAAAAATATTCTATTATCCACCAAATGGAAAATTCTATGGAACGGTTAAAACAGGGGGGGCAAATGGTCTGGGCGGGATCTTTAAGTATGACCCGGTAATCCGCGATATTTCTCTTGTATCCTCCTTTGATTCCGTGGTCACCGGATACAGTCCGAGTGGGGAATTATTTTCTGTCGGGGACACGATATGGTACGGCTGCAACACCCGTAAAGCTGGCCCGGTGAATGGGGTAATCTATTCATTTGATCCAGGTAACACCGCCATTTTCCCGATTTTCAACTTTACCGGAGATTCATCCCTTTTTGGTCCAAGCGGTTATTTCGTAGAATCAAGTTCCAATGAGCTTTGGAGTACCACAGTATTTGGGGGAAATGATGATAACGGCACCATTTACAGTTTCGATCTAGATAATGGGACTGCGGAAAAGCAATTTGATTTCTATGAAAGGTCTATAGCCAGAAGCCCCATAGGAAGTGTGATTAAATATTCAGATAACATTTTGCTTGGAACCACTCTAGATGGCGGAATCTTCAATAAGGGAACAATTTATTCCTATGATTTCAACCATGATATTGTAAGGGTATTGTACCATTTCGATGGTCCAGTGAATGGAGAAAATCCTACCGGAAGACTCCTGAAAGCAAGCAATGGAAAGATCTACGGAACCACAGAACTTGGCGGTTCAGCAAATGAAGGCGTGGTTTTCGAATTTGAGCCGGAGTCAAGAACATTCAAAAAACTTCATGAATTCGATTGGTTTGTCGATTCTTCAGAACCCTACGGTGGCCTGGTAGAGCATTCAAATGGCTTGATCTATGGAACAACCACCCTTTCAGCAAACCATGGGGGTGGGGAGATCTTCGCCTATAACCCGACTATCGACAGCTTCTTTGCTGTTCTTCAATTCCCCTGGACTCTGTCAAGCCCCTTTGGGCGAATGATAGACGGTGGAAATGGAAAACTATATGGTCTGGATGTATCAGGCGGATTTTCTGGAGTTGGAGCCATTTTTGAATTTGACCCACAAACCAACCAGGTTTCAGTCAGCCACCATTTTTCCATTTCTGATGGTGCACATCCCTATGCAAGTTTATTTAAAGCTTCAAACGGAAAGCTATATGGAACAACCTGGAATGGAGGAAGTGGGAGCCAGGGTGTTCTATTTGATTTTGATCTTACAAATGACAGCTTAAGTGTACTGCACCTTTTCACATTTAACAATGGAGGAATTCTCCCCCAATCTACCCTGAATGAAGGAACGCCTTTAAAATTATACGGGACAACGACAGAGGATGGGCCTGGTACCATTTCTGGTACCCTATTCGAATATGATATTCAATCCAGGACCTATACATTAAAATTTGATTTTGACACCCTTGGGGTTCGAAATAGCTGGCTATCGGATGCCTTATTGAAATTTGAGGATTGCAATAATTCCGGCCCAGCGCAAATTGTTTCAAGCTGTGATTCGTTCATAAGCGGCTCAGGCCAGGTTTATTATTCAACCGGCACCTATTTTGAAACTTTCACGAACAAGGCCAACTGCGATAGTATGATCCAGATAGACCTGACCATAGCCAATGATTTCCTTTCCACTCCAATCACTTCCTGTGATAGCTTCTTTTGGAATCAAACCAACCGGCATTACCTTTCTTCAGGATTCTATTATGATACACTTACAAATGCCCAGGGATGCGATTCAGTATTAGAACTGGACCTGACCATCCACCAGGCCCAATCTTATTCGGATTCAACAACCAGCTGCGGTCCTTATTACTGGTCTTCTACAAATTCTGAATACGATTCGAGCGGTGTGTATCTGGCCTCCTTTTTGGACGAAAATGGTTGCGATTCTACATTGATCCTCAATCTTACGGTAAACTCTGAAGATTCAATCTATATAAATGTGCTGGCCTGCGACAGTTTTTATTGGGATGCTTCTGGTCAAACCTATTTCAATTCCGGACTAAGCACCGCAATCCTGACTAACCAAAATGGTTGTGACTCCTCCCTCTACCTTGATCTTACCCTCGGCAATAACCTCGCGTTTGATACGGTCTCGGTCTGCGATACTTTCTATTGGTCTGTAACAAACCAAACCTATTTCCAATCCGGGGCTTATACCGGATCACTCATCAATTCCAATGGATGTGATTCAACGATCTATTTGGAATTGAGCATTGGAAGGGATAGTTCGGACCAGGTAGTCTCGGCCTGCGATAGCTTCTTCTGGTCCGTCACTAACCAGTACTATGGAAGCTCCGGCGTTTATGAAGGTCTCCTGATCAACAATAGGGGATGCGATTCGATTATCTCATTGGACCTTCAAATTGAATACAGCCAAAAGATCAATCAAAGTATTTCGGCCTGCGACAGCTTGGTTTCACCCAGCGGCATGAACACCTGGGTAAATTCAGGAATCTATTTCGACACCTTGCAAGGCAGCAATGGTTGTGATAGCGTTCTAGAGATCGACCTTGACATTTTTTCAAGCAGTCTCACGATTCAAAACCAAATAAACTGTGATAGTTTCTATTGGCCGATACTGGATTCTACATTTTATTCCTCAGGCACCTATTCAACTGTTATGATGTCCTCCAATGGATGTGATAGCATAATGCAACTGGATCTGACCCTCCACTTCAGCTCCGTAAACCTCATGAACCAGACAACATGTGATAGCTTTTATTGGGGCATCTTGGATACCACACTTTTTTCTTCCGGATTGTACAGAGCAAGTTTTCAAGATCAATATGGTTGCGATAGCATTATTGAGATGCAGTTAGTTGTTAACCTATCAAAAATTCAAAATATCAGCGATTCTTTTTGCCAGGGTGAGCTCTATCAGTTTGGCAGTTTGGCACTTACAGATTCGGGCAACTACTCTCAAACATTCTTGAGCTCCGATGGTTGTGACAGCCTGGTTCAATTGGAATTAAGGAAAATCCAAATTGATACTTCCATATTAGTATTGGATTCTGGTTTACTGTGCTTTCAGGAAAACGCTAATTACCAATGGCTGGATTGTTCAACTGGTTTTTCAGTCATACCCGGTGAGAATTCCAGGTTCTTTGCCCCGCCAAACACAGGGGTCTATTCTGTTGTGGTTCAAAGGAGTGGATGTGCCGACACAAGTTCCTGCATTCCATTTGTAATTGATTTTCTTGGAAAGACCTATGAAAGGAATTCTCCAAATCTTTTCCCAAACCCGGCAAGAGAAGAAATAAATATTTCTCAACTTTTGGAATTGCACTTTGAGAGCCTCAAGGTGATTTCTCAAAAGGGAGAGGAAAAAGCAGCCTACCAGAGAGAAACTCTTAATGAATACCTCCAAATTTCAAATCTCCCCTCAGGTGGGTACCTAATATTGCTTGAAGGGAAGAATATTCGCAGGGTATTTCCATTTATTAAGGAGGATTAGATCTCTTTCCTGACAGGCCTAACATGCCATCTTAAAGATTCCAAAAAATCTTTATGTGAATACATACGGCTGTACTTGGAACAAAGATTCACAGTTCGCAAATTCAATTGTCTTTTAAAATGTATGACCATGAAAAAGTTACCCGCTTTCACATTACAGGAGCTTTTGATCGTATTGGTGATCATGGGAATTTTAATGCTCCTCGCACTTCCAAATTTTTTACCCTTAATAACTAAGGCAAAAAGCACTGAGGCAAAACTCCAGTTGGAACATCTGGCCCAATTAGAGAAGAACTACTTCCTTGAGAATTCAAAATACAGTGAGGAATTCTCTCAACTGGCCTTTCAGCAGGAAGAACTGGTTACACAATCGGAATTCGGCCGGGCCAACTACCAGATTGAGATATTACATGCTGATGCCAAGGGATTCAAGGCAAGGGCTACATCAGTAGTGGACTTTGATGGAGATGGGAGTTATAACATCTGGGAGATAGATCAAAACTTCAATCTCAGGGAAATCACACAGGACTAAAGTGAATCTGGATCCACGGTTGTTGATCTTCCTTCTATTGATAGGGTGCTGTCTGGCTATCTTCTTTGAGGATCTCAGATCAAGGTCAATTTCCATTGTCTGGCCAATAATTATAATAGTGATAGCTGCGATATCCTGGGTCATTAATCCTCGCCCGGCAAATCTCATTACCCTTTTTCAAAATTCCGGGTATCTGACTATTACCTTTTGTATTACTCTTCTCTGGCTTAGATTAAAAAAAATAGGCTTCAGTGAGGCCTTAACATCCAGATTTGGGCTTGGAGACGTAGTTGTTTCCTTCGTTCTAACCCCTTTCTTTTCTCTGCCTGAATTCCTGGTGCTTGTCGTTTTCACAAGTGTATGGGGATTAAGCCTGTATTGGATATCAATCTTCAAAAACAAAATTCCTTTCGCTGGGCTTCTGAGCCTGGGCGCGGTCCTTGTTCTTTTTTCAAGGTTCATTTCTGATTCCTCATTTTTCCTTATCCCATTTTGACATGTTGGGGATTGATGCCGATATAGATTTTGATTCTGACCTTGCATTTGAGTATAAGGTTCTACCCAAAAAAATCGATCAGGGCAAGTTAGAAGTCCTTACCGATCATACCCTTGGGGGCAAAGAAATAAGAGAACTCGAGATCCTGACCGGATATTCGATCCACTTTAAGATCATTTCGAAAGAGATCCTCAGGGAAGAGTTGGTAAATCGATTCCGGTCTCCTAATTCATCACTGAACATTAAGAGCGACCTTCCTCAAAAATTAGATGGAATGGTCACTGATGCTATCGATCTAAAAGCGTCAGATATTCACCTGGAGCCAATTCAAAATGGGGGCATCGTTAGGTATCGGATCGACGGGAAACTGTTCAATCGCCATAAGGTACGTCAAGAGGACTACCCAGGCTTAGTCAATAGAATAAAGATCCTCGCTGGTCTTGATATCACCCAAAAGCGACTTCCACAGGATGGCAGGATCAGTGGTGAGCAACAGGAAGCAGATCTCAGGGTCTCATCTATTCCAACATCAAACGGAGAAAAACTGGTCATCAGAATACTAAAAAAGGAAGCAGGCCTTGACAGGTTTTCAGATCTGGGAATGGACGATTCTCAGGTAGAGCAAATGAAAAAGAGCATTTCTCATTCATATGGTTTGGTACTGGTCTCCGGCCCAACAGGATCAGGGAAATCCACAACCCTATATTCCGCATTAAAACATCTTGCCACTCCGGAAATGAATATCCTGACAGTAGAGGATCCTATCGAATCCACAATCGCTGGAGTTTCACAGGTACAGGTAGAGGCGAAATTAGGACTAGATTTTTCGACCGCATTGAGAAGTTTCCTTAGACAGGATCCGGACGTGATCATGGTCGGGGAGATCAGAGACAAACAAACCGCAGAGATCTGCGTTAGGGCCGCCCTGACCGGACATATCGTCCTTTCCACAGTGCATACCAATTCCGCCTGGGGAATAATTGAAAGGTTGATAGACCTTGGAATCCCAAAATATCTACTCTCGTCAACCTTAAACCTCCTGGTCGCACAAAGACTGATACGTTTGTTATGCGATCAATGCAAGCAGAAGGAATCGAGATCATCGCAAAGGATTGAATTTCCATTTCCGACCTACT